>DATBPR010000570.1:0-6599 GCA_036561285.1 Candidatus Limnocylindrales bacterium
GCGGCCACGGATGCGTCCCGGCGAGAGCGGGTCGTCGCCGGGATGACGGCAATCAGGCAGTACGAGATGGACCTGTACCGGCGGCTCGTGGACGGCCTCGAGGCGATCCCGGGCCTGACGCTCTACGGGATCACCGACCGCGCCCGGTTCGACCAACGGACGCCGACCGCCGCGCTGCGCCTCGAGGGGGTCGCGCCGCGAGCCGTGGCCGAGGCCCTCGGCGCCGAGGGGATCGCCGTCTGGGACGGTGACTTCTACGCGACGGGCCTGATCGAGCGGCTCGGCCTGCTCGAGCGGGGCGGCGTCGTCCGGATCGGCCTGACCCACTACAACACGGCGGGGGAGGTCGACCGGCTGGTCGACGCGCTCGGGCGCATCGCGGCGGGCATCCGCCCGGCTTCGGCCGTCGCGGGCTGACAGGTCGTCCGACGGCGGCGTGACGGGACGGCCGATGGGCCGCGGCTCGCCGACGCCCGACGTCGCGGTCATCGGCGGCGGGATCCTCGGAACGACGATCGCGGCATTCCTCGCTGACGCTGGCCTGCGCGTCCGGCTGTACGAGCGGTCGGGCATCGCCGCGGGCGCGTCCGGACGGAACTCCGGGATCGTCCAGCACCCGTTCGACCCGGTCCTCGCGGACCTTTACCAGCGGTCGCTTGCCGAGTACCGGGCGCTGGCGGCGCGCGACGAGCCGGCGTTCGGCTTTCCGGCCGAGCCGGCCGGGCTTCTGTATGTCGGTCACGACAGGTCGCTCGCGGTGGAGGAGGCCGCACGCTGGGCCGCCCTCTGGCCCGATGCGCGGCCGGAGGTCCTCGCGGACGCAGCGCTTCGCGCGCTCGAGCCCGCTCTCGTGCCTGGGCTCGCCGCCTGCCGCCTGGCGATCGGCTATCCCATCGCGCCCGCATCCGCGACGTTGGCCTTCGCGACGCTCGCCGCCGATCGCGGCGTGGAGATCGTCATCGGCGGATCCGTCGAGCCGGTCATGGCGGGCGACCGCGTCGTCGGCATTCGTGGACCGGGCCCCGACGACATCGCGCCCGCCGGGGCAGTGGTGCTCGCGGCAGGCCCCGCGACGCCGGGCCTCGTGGACCCCTCCGGCCGCTGGCGGCCGGTCGTCCCCGTCTGGGGCGTCGTTGCCTCGGTTGCCCTCGCGAACGCGCCGGGGCACGGCCTGGAGGCGATCGACATCGACATCGAGCCCGGCGGCGACACGTCCGCCGCGGGTGAGCCGGCCGCCGCGGACGCCCCGAGCGACGCCGACGTCTCGTTCAGCCTCGTCCCGACCGCCGGGTCGAGCGCCCTCGGCTCGACGTTCCTCGCCGCGGAGCCGGACCCGGACCGCTGGCTGGAGGCGCTCCGCCGGGTCGGCGCGCGGTATGTCCCCGGCGTCGCCGACGCACCGCTCGTCGGTCTGCGCCACTGCGCCCGGCCGGTGAGCCGCGACGGGCGTCCGCTGATCGGCCCGGCGCCGTGGTGCGACGGCCTGTGGATCGCGACCGGCCACGGGCCGTGGGGGATCTCGACCGGGCCGGGCAGCGCCCGTCTGCTGGTCGACCGGATGCTCGACCCGGGAACGGCGATCGCCGCCGAGCTCGCCGTGGACCGGTTCGGACTGCCCCAGGCCTAGTGCCAGAACTCGGACGAGAAGAGGTAGAACGTCAGCTGCGCCCACCGCTCGCGTGCCGCGTCCCAGCGCTCGGCGAGGGTCGGCGGGGGGACCTGCAGGCGGTCGCCGGCGCCGGCCACGAGCTCGACCGGAGCCTGGAGGCGGTCCGCCGCAGCCGCGAACGAGGCCCACGGGTCGCGGCCGGCATTCGCGAGCCTGGGCGTCACGCCCCGGATCCGCGCGGTCGCCACGTACCCGCTCATCGGGTCAGCCTACGCCCGCATCGGTTGGCTGGGAAGCCGGTCCGGCGTCGTATCCTCGCCGCGTGATCCCCACCTCGCTCCGCGTCAGCGTCCGCAGCTCGACCGCGCCGCTCCGGGACGTGCTCGTCAAGCCGCCTGGTCCGGCGTTCGGCCGCGCGTACGACGATCCGGCCCACGGGTTCCTCTGGCCGTGCGACCTGGACGCTGCCCGGCGCGAGCACGATGGGCTCGTCGCGACGCTCGATGGGCTCGGCGTCCGCGTCCACGCCCTCGACGTCGAGCCGGACAGCGATCCAGACCTCTGCTACGTCTTCGACCCGCTCCTCGTCACCGCCGATGGCGCGATCCCGCTCCGTCCCGGCAAGCCGAACCGCGCGGCGGAGCCCGATGTCCTGGCGGGCTGGCTGGCCGACCGCGGCGTGCCGATCGTCGGCCGGATCGAGCCGGACGGGAACGTCGAGGGCGGCGACACGGTCTGGCTCCGGGATGACCTGTTCGTCATCGGCCGGACGCTCCGAACGAACACGCTCGGCGCCCGGCAGCTGGCTTCGCTCGTGGGGGGCGATGTCCGGATCGTCGATGTCCCGTATTGGAAGGGGCCTGCGGAGCTCGTCCACCTGATGTCGGTGATCTCGCCGGTCAGCGACGACCTCGCGGTCGTGTTCCTGCCGCTGCTGCCCGCCGGCCTGTTCGAGTGGCTCCGGGAGCTCGAGATCCGGCTCGTCGAGGTGCCCGAGGACGAGTACCCGACCCTCGGCTGCAACGTCCTCGCCGTCCGGCCCGGCGTCGTGGTCGTCGCGGAGGGCAACCCGGCAACGCGCCGCGGCCTCGAGGCGGCCGGGGTCGAGGTCCACGCCACACCGCTCCGCGAGGTGGGGGAGAACGGCTCCGGCGGAGTGACCTGCCTGACCCGGCCGCTCCTTCGCGAGGCATGACGATCGACGCCGGCCGCTCGCCGCGGGCGGCCGCCGCCGCGGCGGCCGTCGACGCCGCGGCGCTCCGCGTGGATCTCGCCGCGATCGTCCGGATCCCGAGCGTCACCGGCTCCGAGGAGGCCGTGGCCGCCGACCTTGCGCGCCGGCTCGCGGAGGCCGGCATGACCGTCGAGACCATCGCCCCGGATCCCGCGTCGGTCCGCGCGGATCCGGCCTGGCCCGGCGAGGAGACACTCCGGACGAACCTGCCGGTCGTCATCGGCCGGCTCGGGCCTTCCGGCGGGCGGCGGATCGTCCTGTCCGGCCACACGGACGTCGTGCCGCCCGGCGATCTCGCGACGTGGAGCGCGGATCCCTGGTCCGGCGAGGTCCGCGACGGCGCCCTGTTCGGTCGCGGGGCCTGCGACATGAAGGGTGGCGTGGCCGCGATCCTCGGCGCGGTTCGGGCGCTCCGCGACAGCGGCGCCGCGTCGGCCCTCGCGGGCCAGGTCGTCGTCGCGCTGGTGCCCGGTGAGGAGGATGGCGGCCAGGGAACGCTCGCCGCGATCCGGGCTGGGGCGACGGGCGACCTCGCCGTCATCCCGGAGCCGTCGAACCTCGACATCGTCGTGGCTCACGCCGGCGCGATCACGTTCCGCCTGACCGTGCCGGGTCGGGCGGCGCACGCGTCCCAGCGACGCGAGGGCGTGTCGGCGCTCGACAACCTGTACGTGATCCTGCGCGCGCTCGAGGCCGACGAGGCGGCCCGGAACGCGGCCGAGACCGATCCCCTGATGACGGTGCTCGGCCTGCCGTACCCGACGATCGTCGGGATCGTGTCGGGCGGGGAGTGGGCCTCGACCGTGCTCGACCGGGTCGTGGCGGACGGCCGGTACGGGGTGAAGCTCGGCCAGACGCCGGCCGACGCGGCCGCGGACCTGCGGCGGGCGATCGACGCGGCCAATGCGACGGAGCCGTTCCTGCGCGACCACCCGGCGACCGTCGAGATCGTCGGCGGCCAGTTCGGGTCCGGTCGCGTGCCCTTCGACCACCCGTTGCCGGTCGGGCTGGCCAAGGTCGCCGAGGCGATCACGGGTCGCCGTCCCGCGCTGCTCGGCGAGCCCTACGGCGCCGACATGCGGCTGTTCATCCACGAGGGCAACACGCCCTGCGTGATCTTCGGGCCGGGCGACGTGAAGGTCGCCCACAGCGCCGACGAGCACGTGCCACTCGCCGAGGTCGAGGCGTGCGCCCGGGTCCTGGCGGCCTGGGTCGTCGAGGAGCTGATCGCGGGCTGAGCGCGGGGCGTTCGACGCGCCGCGCCGCCGGAGCCGGTCAGGCGGTCGACGGCATCCGTTCGAGGGCCCCTCTGCGGACCGTCAGGAACCACGCCGGCACCGCCACGAGGACCGCACCCAGGACTCCGAGCGCCGCGTACCCCTCGGCCGCCACGAGCACGCCGGACCCGAGCGAGGCGATCGCCGCCGTGCTCCAGATCAGGGCGTCGGCGACGCCCTGGGCCCGCGTCCGCTCGATGATCGCGACGCCGCTCGTGAGGAGCGCGCTGCCCGCGACATAACCGAGGTTCCAGCCGAACCCGAGAAGGAACAGCGCGACGAGCAGGATGCGATCGTCTTCGGCCGGTGCCACGGCGGCCAGCACGCCGGCGGCCGCCAGGATCGCCATGCCGACGTAGATCACCGGCGGGCTCCCGAAGCGGTCCGTCAGCCGGCCGGAGATCGGGGCGAAGGCGTACATCCCGGCGATGTGCGCGCTCAGCACGATCCCGACGGCCGACAGGTCGTGGCCGTGGTCGGTCATGTGGAGCGGCGTCATCGTCATGATCAGGACCATCACGAACTGGCCGATGACCAGGGCGATGATCGCGACCGAGACGGCCGGGCGGCGCAGGATCGACAGAAGCGGCGACGCGGGCCCGGTGTTCGTCTCCGGGCGGCCGTGATGGTCGGCGAGGTCGTACGGATCCGGCCGCAGGCGGACCCACGACAGGATCCCGGCGAGCCCGACGAGCACGATCGGAACGAGATACGGACCGGCCTCGTGCGGCAGGCCGAGCGCCATCGCGACCTCGCCGCTCGGTCCGACGATGTTCGGCCCGACGATCGCCCCGACCGTCGCGGCCCAGACGACCGTCGAGAGGGCAGTCGCCCGGCGAGCCGGCGGATACAGGTCAGCGGCCGCGTACCGCGAGAGCTGGTTCGCGCTGTTGCCGAAGCCGATCAGCAGCGATCCGGCCAACAGCAGCGGGAAGCTCCCCTGGACGATCGCGACCACCGCGATCGCGGCGCCGAGGACACCCGTCCCATACCCGGCGACCAGCCCTGGTCTCCGACCGCGCCGGCTCATCAGCCACGACAGGACCGTCGCGCCGATCGCCGCGCCGAAGACGACCGCGGCCGCCGGCGCGCCGGCGAGGCTGGCGCTTCCGGTCATGTCCTTGGCGACGATCGTGGCCACCGTGATCGCGGCGATGTGGCCGGTGCTGCCGAGCGCGACCCCGCCGACGAGCGTCCGGACCGTTCGCCCGCGGAGGCGCTCGAGCTCGGACGGCGGCAGGTGGGCCACGGCGGACGACATCGCGCGAGAATACGCGGCGCGGAGCCGCTCAGAGCCCGAGCGTCAGCGAGGCGGTCCCATCTCGACCATGGTCGCCCGCGGCGGCCGATTGCAGCGGCAGGGTCCCGGCCGAGGTCCGTGCCTCCGCGATCCCGCGCTGGTCGCGCGCCCGTTCGGCGAGGCGGCATAACGCGTTGGCGAGGCGCATCTGCGCCGGATTCCGAGCGCGAACCCGGAGGAGAGCCGGCGAGAGTGTGACGACCGCGACGCAGCGCGCACGCGACGTCGCCACGTTCAGGCGATTCCGGCTGTACAGGAACTCCGTTCCGCGCGGCGCCAGATCCGGGCTTGACGTCGTCATCGAGTAGATGCTGATCGGCGCCTCCTGTCCCTGGAACTTGTCGACCGTCCCGACGCGCGCGGTTGCTGGGAGGCGCCGCTGGATCGCCCCGACTTGAGCGTTGTATGGGGCGACGATGAGGACATCGTCCCAGCCGATGGGGCGTTCGCGACCGTCCTCGTCGATCCAGGACGTCGGCCCGTCGACGAGGCCCTGAACGAGCTCGGCGACAGCCGCTGCCTCCTCGTCCGATGCGTTGTCGGCCCCGACCGTCGGGACCGCCAGAAGCCGCAGGCCCGTGCCATCCGCGAGGGTGCCGGTCGCGCGCAGCTGCTGGACTTTGAGGTGCGGCTCCGGCAGCAGCCGGTCGTCGTAGAACGTCTCCGATGTGTACGCGCAGAGGTCCGGATGAAGGCGCCAGGTCGTCTCGAGGAACAGGCCCCGGTCCGCCGGCATCGTCGCCAGGCCATCGAGGATGTGAGCGAGCGCCGATCGGTCCGCCCCGGGCGGGTGGCTGCCCCTGAGGGGCTGGTCCAGCTGCTGCGGGTCGCCGAGGAGGACGATACTGGACGTTGCGCGGGCCATCGCGACAACGTTGGCGAGCGAGATCTGCCCAGCCTCGTCGACGAAGAGGACGTCCACGGCGTCAACCATTTTCGACGACGCCCACAGCCAGCTCGTGCCCGCAGCCAGATTCGACCGGTCGTCGTCGAGCCGTGCCCGAACGTCGGCCGGGGTCTTGCCACGCGCGACCGCTTCGTCGTCGAGGACCTGGCCCGGTTCCCCTCGCTGAACGATCCGGAGGTCGACAAGTCCGAAGCCGGGCGACGACGGGTGTCTCGCCGCCTTCTGGACGGCGCGGATCAGGTTGCCGATCACCTTGTGGCTGTTGGCCGTGA
>DATBPR010000571.1:0-1651 GCA_036561285.1 Candidatus Limnocylindrales bacterium
GGGATCGCCCCGAGATCGGACACGGCGATCGTGCAGAGGCTCGGTGTATCCCCGGTGAACGTGCTGCAGTCCTTGATCAGATGGATGGGGATGGGAGTCGAGGCCGCGGTCGCGACCGGCGCGGAGAGCGCCACCCCGATCAGCGTGCACGCGAGCATTGCGAGCGTCCGGATTGAGCGCATGCGATCCCCTCAGATCACGGTCCGTCGTGAGAGAGACGCGGCGGTGAGCCCGAACGTACAACGGGAAATCTCGCTGCCTCGCAGAAGTCGCCCGGCGAGCCTTCTATGATCTCGGCGTGACGTTCCCGGTCCAGGTCGGCCCAGCCTCGATCACGATCAATCGGGATGATCGGTTCCTCGTCTGCCAGCCCGACGGCCGGATCCTCGGCGGGATCGACGACGGCTTCTTCACCCGCGACACGCGGCTGATCTCCGGCTACGACCTCCGGATCAACGGCCGCCGGCCGCTCCTCCTGAACTCCGCGCCGATCCAGTTCTTCTCGGCCCGCTTCGAGTACTCGAACGAGCCGTTCCTGGACGACGTCGGCCCTGTCGACCGCCAGACCCTGTCGATCCGGCTGGACCGGACCGTGGACGAGGGTGTCCACGAGGACCTCGACATCGTCAACTACGCCCGCCGGCCGGTCCGCCTGACGATCGAGATCGCGATCGACTCCGACTTCGCCGACATCTTCGACGTCCGGAAGGACGCCTTCGTCCGGCGCGGCCAGATCAACACCCGCTGGTTCCGATCGCGCGGCGAGCTTCGGACGACCTACATCAACGGCCCCTTCACGCGCGAGCTCGTCGTCGCCGTCGAGAAGGCAGATTCGCCGATCCAGTACGCCAACGGCCGGCTCGTCTTCGTCGCCCGGATCGTGCCGAAGGGCGTCTGGCACGCGTGCGTGAAGTGGCTGCCGCTGACGGGCGCGGTCGGGACGGTCCGGCGGCGACCGTCGACGCTGCCGTGCAACGCGGTGGACGCGCCTCGTCCGGCCGACCGGCCGCGCCTGCCGATGGTCGGCATCGAGACACCGAACTGGACTGTCCGGCGGACGTGGGACCAGGCCGTCCGCGACCTCGACGCGCTGCGTCTCGAGGACCCGACGTTCGAGCGGAACGTCGTCATCCCGGCGGCCGGCGTGCCGTGGTTCGTGACGCTGTTCGGGCGGGACACGCTGACCGTCTCGATGCAGGCGATCTCCGGCTACCCGGAGTTCGCGGCCGGAGCGCTCCGGCGGCTCGGGGCGATGCAGGCGACCGCCGACGATCCGGAGCGGGACATGGAGCCCGGCAAGATCCCCCACGAAGTGCGGCACGGCGAGCTGGCCCAGCTCGGGATCCTGCCCTTCCAGCCGTACTACGGGACGCACGACGCGACCGCCCTCTACGTGATCGTCCTCTCGTACCTCTATCAGTGGCTGGGGGACGAGTCGATCCTCCGCCGCTACCTCGACAACGCCGAGGCGGCGATCCGCTGGATCGACCGGTATGGCGACCGCGACCGCGACGGGCTCCAGGAGTATTCGACACGCTCGTCCCACGGCTACTACAACCAGGGCTGGAAGGACGCGGGCGAGGCCATCGTTGAGGCCGACGGGACCCTCGCCGCGCTGCCGATTGGGACGTGCGAGCTCCAGGGCTACGTG
>DATBPR010000572.1:0-8338 GCA_036561285.1 Candidatus Limnocylindrales bacterium
GCCGACGACTACGTCGTGAAGCCGTTCAGCTATGACGAGCTCGCCGCCCGGCTGCGCGCCCTCGCGCGGCGGACCGAGAGCGTCGTCCGCCGCCCCGAGCCGCGCCTCACCGCCGGGCCGATCAGCCTCGACGAGACTTCCCGGACGGTCACCGTCAACGACCGCCCGATCGACCTGAGCCCGCGCGAGTTCTCCCTCCTGGAGTCGCTGCTGCGCCACACGGGCCAGGCCCTGACGCGCGACCAGCTTCTCGATCAGGCCTGGCCATTCGGTGTCGCGGTGACGCCGAATGCCGTCGACGCCTACGTCCATTACCTGCGCTCCAAGCTCGGACCGGAAGGCGACCGCATCGAGACGGTCCGCGGCGTCGGGTACCGCCTCAACGGTGCCTGACGGCGTCGCGGCGTCCGGCCTCGACCGGGTCGACGCCGAGTCCATCGCCGCCGACAACCGGCTGATCCGGACGGTCCGCTGGCGGCTCGTCCTGTGGAGCGGGCTGTCGACCCTGGTCGTGCTCCTGGTCCTCGGCTTCGCGATGTACTGGGTCGCCGCCACGACGCTCCAGTCGAACGGCGTCGAGCAGCTGACCAACCGGACGACCCAGATCACCCAGGACATCCAGAACCCGCGCGGGCGGCCGGGGCCGGAGTACGGGTTCATCTTCGGCGGCAGCTCGAGCGGCACCTTCGCGATGGCCGTCGACGCGAACGGCAACAACGTCGCCCGCGGCCAGATCATTCCCGACGGCCTGCCCGTCCAGAGCTCGCTCGCGGCCGCGGTGAGCACAGGCAGCGACGTCCGGCCCGCCACGATCGGTCCGCTGCCGATCCGGGCGATGACCCAGCGGATCGATTCGCCGATCGGGACGATCTACATCCAGGTGATCCAGGACCGCACGGCCGAGCAGCAGACGCTCGACGCGCTCCTGCGGGTGCTCATCGTCGGTGGTGGGGTCGTGATCCTCGTCGCCGTGGCGTTCGGCGCGGTCTACGCCCGCCGGGCCCTCGTGCCGATCCGCGACTCCCTCGACACCCAGCGGACCGCCCTGCGCCACCAGCGCGAGTTCGCCGCGGACGCCAGCCACGAGCTGCGCACCCCACTCACGGTGATCCGAAGCTCCGTCGAGCATCTCCGCCGGTCCGGCGGCAGGCCGGAGGCGACCGAGGCGCTGGACGACATCGACGTCGAGGTCGGCCAGATGACCGCGCTCGTCGACGACCTCCTCCTCCTCGCCCGCTCGGACTCCGGGGCCATCGGCCTCAACCGCCTGCCGGTCGACCTGGGCGACGTCGCGGCCGAGGGCGCGGGAGCGCTTGTGCAGCTCGCCGGCGACCGCGGCGTGTCACTCGGGCTCGATCCTGAGCCGGCGATCGTCCGCGGCGACCAGGCCCGCCTCCGCCAGCTGATCGTGAACCTCGTCGACAACGCCGTCCGGCACACGCCGCGTGGCGGATCCGTCCTGGTCCGGGTTCGCGGCGACCGTCAGGAGGTCACGGTCGACGTCGACGACGACGGGCCGGGCATCCGGCCGGAGGACATGCCCAAGGTCTTCGACCGCTTCTGGCGCGCACCCGGACAGACCTCGGGCGGCACGGGCCTCGGCCTCGCGATCGCCAAGTCGATCGTCGACCTCCACGATGGCCGGATCACGGTCTCGAATCGGCCGGAGGGCGGCGCTCGCTTCACCGTCCGGCTGCCGGCCGCGGAGCCGCCGCCGGCCGCGGCGACCGAGACCGGCCAGGTGCTCGCGCCCGACGGTCACTGATCCGGCGGAGCGCTGGCGCACCGTTCTCAGGATTCCCTCATCGACGATGGTCGAAGATGTCGTGGCCTGCGTCCGGTCCACCCGCGAACCCGCCCGGAGAGACGATGCTCGACGAGACGCCTCCCTTCGCCGCCGACCCGTTCGCGCCGTCGCGACCTGACGCGCCAGCGGCGGCAACGCCGGACGTCCCGACCAGCTTCAACGGCCGGACCCCCGGACGGGCCCCAGCGGTCCGCGCCGGCATCGTCCTCGGGGCCGCCCTCATCGTCGCTCTCGGAACGGCCGTCGTGATGGCCGCATCCCCGAGCCCGTCGACCACCCCGTCCGGCGCCGGTGCCCAGCCGTCTCCCGCGGCTTCGGGCGGCACGAAAGCCAGCCAGGGCGACCAGAAGGGTCCGAAGGAATTCCGCGGGGGCTTCGGGCCCTTCGCGTTCGGCTTCGGACCTGTCGGCCCGGGCGGCCCGGCTGACGGCCGCGGGTTCGGCGACAGCGCGGGCGGCCGCTTCGGGCAGATCACCGTCACGGCCGTGAACGGCACGAGCATCTCACTCAAGACCGACGACGGCTGGACGCGGACGATCACCGTCACATCCGACACGAAGGTGACCAAGGGCGGCGAGGCGGCAACCGCGTCGGACATCGCGGTCGGCGACACGGTCCGGATCGCCCAGAAGAAGAACGCCGACGGCACGTTCACGGTGACCGGCGTCGCGATCGTCCTCCCGCGGGTCGCGGGAACGGTGACGGCGGTCGACGCGACCACGGTCACGATCACGGACCGGAAGGGCGTGAAGCAGACCATCCACACGAACGGCGCGACCAGGTATCACGCCGGTGGCGGCGACGGAACGCGAGCGGACGTGACCGTCGGCGCGAACATCGCGGCGGTCGGCGAGCAGGCGGCCGATGGCAGCATGACCGCGACGAGCGTGACGATCGCCCTGCCACGCCTTGCCGGAACCATCACGAGCGTCAGCGGGAACACGATCACGCTCACGGATCGGAAGGGCGCGAAGCACACGGTTCACGTGACGTCCGCCACGCAGATCACCGTGTTCGGCAAGGGCAAGGCCGCCGTCACGGATCTGAAGGCCGGCATGGTGATGGCCGCCCAGGGGCGACAGCGATCGGACGGGTCGCTCGACGCGACGACGATCGGCGCCGGCACGCCGGGTCAACGCGACAACGGCGACAAGCCGAAGAACCAGGCCAAGCCGTCGTCGAGCCCGTCGGCGACGACCGGCTAGCACGGCTCTCGCCAGGCCCCTTTCGCCGGACCTGCCTGGAACCACGCGCGCGCCGTTCCGCACCGGTGGCGGCACGATCCGACACGCGCAGCTCGATCTCAGGAGGCTCTCACGCCGGGGCGGTGTCATGAGGACACCTCAGACCGACCCCGACCCGGAGAGACCCCTGGATGAACCCCTCCAACCCCGCTGACCAGCCGCTCACGACGCGCCCGGCCACGCCCCAGGACACGACGAGCGCCACCACTCCCGCCGGTTCGACCGACTGGAACGGATCCGCACGAGCCTGGGAGCCGACGACGACCCCGGCGTGGCAGCGGCCGCCGAGCCAGCCGATCGGATGGGCCGCGGCCTCCGCGCCGGCCCAGCCCGCTCCCGCCGCCTGGCCCGCGCAGCACAACGCCGCGCCCGCCTATCAGGCGGCCGGCACCCCCTCCTCCGCCTCCGGCAGCCCGCGCAATCGCCGCGCGATCGGCACCGTCCTCGGGACGGCGCTCCTTGCCGCGCTGATCGCCTCGGGTTCCACCTTCGCCCTCGTCGAGGTCGCCGTGCCGCATGCGCAGGCCTCGGCTCCGGCCTCCTCCGCGAACGCGGCCGCTGCGAACGCGGCGTCCGGTGGCTCGACCACGATCCAGCAGGAGGACATCACCGGCGTCGTCGCCAACGTCCGCGACTCCGTCGTGACCCTGACCTCGCAGATCTCCACGGGCGGCGGCGGCGGCGGTCGCGGGTTCTTCGGTGGTGGCGGCGGGACCGCGACTGGGATCGGCACCGGCATCGTCCTCACCTCCGATGGCTACGTGCTCACGAACCGCCACGTCGTCGAGGGCTCGCAGTCGCTGAAGGCGACGCTGGCCGACGGCAGCGAGTACCCGGCCTCGGTCGTCACGACCTCCGACACCCAGGACCTCGCACTCGTGAAGGTCGACGCGACCGGCCTCAAGCCGGCGACCATCGGCAACTCCGACGAGATCAAGGTCGGCCAGACGGCGATCGCCATCGGCAGCCCGCTCGGCACGTTCACCGAGACCGTCACCAGGGGCATCGTCTCGGCTCTCGACCGGTCGATCCAGGTCCAGGACGAGCAGACCGGCCAGCCGGTCACGCTGAGCGGCCTGATCCAGACCGACGCGGCGATCAACCCGGGCAATAGCGGCGGCCCGCTCCTCAACGCGGCCGGCCAGGTCGTCGGGGTGAACACCGCGACGGCTGCGACCGCCGAGGGCATCGGCTTCGCGATCCCGATCAAGGAGGCCCAGAGCCTCATCGAACAGGCCCGGACGGCCAGCGTCGCCTAGGGCGGCAGCCTCCGGCTCCCACGCAGCGCGCGACGGCGCGGGCATGGCCCGCGCTGTCGTTGTTCGTCCCGGAACCGGGGCCCGGCCGAGCCGGACGCCGCGACCACACCGATCACGCTACCCTGCGATGCGATGAGCACCTGCCCCCACCTCTGGGACACCCGCGAGCCCGTCCCGCTCAGCGAGGGCTGCGCCGCGTGCGTGGCGCTCGGTGATGACTGGGTCCATCTCCGGAAGTGCCTGACGTGCGGCAACGTCGCCTGCTGCGACCAGAGCAAGAACCGCCACGCGACGGCGCACTTCCGCCAGACCGGCCATCCGGTTGCCCGGTCGATCCAGCCCGGCGACGCCTGGCGGTACTGCTACGCAGACGAGGCGATGGACGACCCGGAGGAGCTCGAGCTCGAAGGCGCCGATCTCGGCTGAGGCGCCGAGCGGGCGCCGCTGAGAAGGCTTGGCGTCCCCGGCAGGATTCGAACCTGCGACCAATGGATTAGAAGTCCATCGCTCTGTCCACTGAGCTACGGGGACGCGCCGCGCCGAGTCTACCCAGTCGGCGTCCGCCTCTCCGGGCTGGCTTCCCCGCGGCGAATGGATCAGGGGCGCCCGGGACCACCGGACGAGGGTCGTGGCGTCCGTGCACCGCTAGGGTCGGGACGATGACCACGGCCCGGCTCTCGACTGCCGTCGCGCCCGCGCGGACGCGCCCGCGTTGGGGTGTCCGCACGCTCCGGCGCCTGACGCGGGACGCTCACGTCCTGCTGGCGGTCGGGCTGGTCCTGACGTCGCTGACGATCGTCCTCGTCGGCGATCACGACAACGTCTGGCGGCTCGTCGCGATCAGCATCGAGTTCGTCGCCGCCCAGGCGATCGCGGCCCTCGCGGCTCCGTATCTCCACCCGACGGCCAGCCAGCGGCTGATGATCAACATCGCCCGCTTCGTCCTGGCGATCCTCTACGTCTCGACCGTCACCGCCCTCCTTCGGACCGGCGACTTCCGGCCGGCCGCCGTGCTGTTCATCCCGGTGGTCGCGCTCGCCGCGGCCCAGGGCAGCCGTCAGGCACTCGTCGCGGGTGTGGCGGCGATCGGCCTCTACCTGCTGCCGGTGTTGTCCGCCACGTCCGACACGTGGACGATCGATGCCCAGCGCGCCGTCGCCCTCGGCGGCACGGCGCTCCTGCTGTCCATCGGCACGCGTCGCTCGATCTCGGCCCTGACCGTCACGGTCCGGCGCCTGACGACGACCCTCGCCCGCGACCGTCGCCGCTCCCGCCAGGTCGAGGCGGTCGAGAGCGTCGGCCGGCTGCTGGCCTCGACGGGGCCGGATTCGGCGGCCCTCGAACGCATCGTGAGCCTCCTGGGCCAGGATCTCGGCTACGACTTCGTGTCGGTCTACCTCGGCGACGAGACCCGGATGGAGCTCGCGGCGCAGCGCGGCTACGACACGGTCATCGACGTGTTCGACGGCACGAGCGGGGTCATCGGCCGCGTGATGCGGACGAAGGCGGTCGCATTCGTTGCGGACGTCTCCGCCGATGCGGACTACCGGATCGCGTCCGGGATCGTCCAGGCCGAGCTCTGCGCGCCGATGCTCGTCGACGGCCGTCTCGTCGGGATCGTGAACGTCGAGGACGGCGCCGGTCGCGGCCTCGACGAGAGCGACGTCGGGACGATGACCCTCGTCGCCGATCGTCTCGCATCGGCGCTCGCCCTCGCCGGCGAACGCGAGCGGCTGGCCGCCAGGGCGGAGCTGTTCCGGCGCCTGACGTCGTTCGCGACTGCGGTGAACGGGACGCTCGATCCCGACCGGCTCAACCAGGTGATCGTCGAGCGGATCCTCGAGGTCGTCGAGGCGGACTCCGTCGGCCTGACGATCCTCGACCGGGCGACGAGCCAGTACGTCGTCCGGGCCGTGACCGGGCCGGACAAGCAGGACGTGGGGCTGCCGGTCGAGGCCGGCATTGGCCTGGCGGGCCGCGCGATCCGTGACCGGGCGATGGTCATCGACGCCCACTTCGAGCCGGGCCGCCGCCCGACGGTCGCGGAGCCCGGCCCTTCGCGCGAGCCGATGTCCGGCGCCGCGGTCCCCCTGATCCGCGACGACGTCGTGGTCGGCGCGTTGACCGTGCTCCGGAACGACGTGAACCGCCCGTTCGCTCCGAACGAGGTCGAGGCGCTGCCGATCCTCGCCGGCCTCGTCGCCCTCGCGATCACGAACACCTTCCTCCACATGGAGGTCACGGAGCTGTCCGTCCGCGACGCCCTCACCGGCCTCTTCAACCGCCGCCATCTCGACGCCGCGATCGGCCGGATGGAGGCGTCCCGCTCGCGTCGCGCGCCGGCGGACCGCGAGGCGGCGGCCGCGATCATCTTCGACCTCGACCATTTCGGGGCGATCAACAAGAAGTACGGCCACCACACCGGCGACCAGATCCTGCGCGCCTTCGCCGACGTCCTCCGGGGGCGGTTCCGCGGCGCCGATCTCGTGGCCCGGTATGGCGGTGAGGAGTTCGTCGCGATCCTCGAGCGGGCAACTCCCGAGCAGGCGGCCGCGATCGCCGAGGAGGTTCGCGTCGCCTTCGCCGACGTCCCGGTGCCCGCGCCCGACGGCACGCCGATCCGCTCGACCGTCTCGGCCGGGTGTGCCGGGATGGGCCCCGATGACGACCGCTTCGCCGACATGCTGGCCCGCGCCGACGTCGGCCTCGTGATGGCCAAGCGGGCGGGTCGCAATCGGGTCATCGCGGCCTGACCGGATCGTTCGCGGGACGCGCCCGGCGGCCTCCCGACCGACCCGGTCACGGGCGGTGCCGGACGGCACCGGGGGCCGTTCCCGGCACCCGCCGACCCCCCTCGGAACGGCCTCCGGGCCGTGGTATGCTGCCCGGCCCTCGCCCCGTCAGGAGCCATCGACCGCGATGACGTTCGATCGCCGGGCCTCGGCCGCGACCCAGCTGTCGCTGCCGCTCGACGTCATTCCTTCCCCGCTCACGGACGGATCCGGGGGAGCCCTGCCGGGCGCCGCGCCGGGCCTGCCCGCGATCGGCATCGCACCCGAGTGGAAGGAGCAGCAGCGGCTGTGGGGACCCGCCCTCCACCCGATGTGCTCGTACCTCGCCAGCTTTCCGGCCGCCCTCGCTCACGCCTTCATCGGCCGCTACAGCCGCCGCGGGGATGTCGTGCTCGACCCCTTCAGCGGCCGTGGGACCACGCCGCTCCAGGCCTGCGCCGAAGGCCGGATCGGCGTCGGCAACGACCTGAACCCATTCGCCCACCTGCTGACCGCGGCCAAGGTCGAGCCCGCCGGCCGTGCCGAGACCGCCACCCGGATGGCGGCGCTCCGGCTTGCCTGGGCGGGCGGAGCGGCCGACTGGACGGCGCTGGCTGCCTGCGTCCGTGCGCTCCCCGACAACGGCGCGCTCATCCCGATCGCCGGATCCGGCGTGGACGGCCCGGCCAGCGAGCGCGTCCCCGCGGAGGTCGCCCTGGCGTTCCATGAGCGGACGCTCGCGCAGCTGCTCTTCGTCCGCTCCGCGCTCCGCCTCGACGACCCGACCGACCGGTTCCTCGCCGGCGCGCTGACGGGCATCCTCCACGGCAAGAGCGCGTCGTATCTGTCACCGCTGATGCCGAACACCTTCAGCATGGCCCCGCGATACGTCCGGGAGTACGCGTCCCGGACGGGCTTCATGCCACCGGAGCGAGACGTCTTCGACGGCCTCGAGCGGAAGCTCGCCCGCCTCCAGCGAGGCGGTCTGCCGGCCTCGCGCGGGATCGCCCTCCTGGGCGACGCGCGGGACGTCGCCGGCCGCGTCCGGGCCGAGCTCCGCGCGCGCGGCCTGCCGGACCGGGCCCGCCTGATCGTGACCTCGCCGCCCTACCTCCGCGTCGTGAAGTACGGCTACTACAACTGGCTCCGGACCTGGCTCCTCGGGTTCGACGCGCGGGCGATCGACGCGACGCTCGACGACGCCCATCGCCGCGAGCCGTACCTCGCGTTCCTTCGCGACGTCCTGGTCGACCTCCG
>DATBPR010000573.1:0-3770 GCA_036561285.1 Candidatus Limnocylindrales bacterium
CGATGGCTTCGCGCAGCTCGGTCTCGGACCTCGGAGAGCGATCACCGGATCGGCTGAAGGTTGCCGAGCCCTAGGGTCGAAGGTGCTGCGGTGCGTACGGCAGGAGCGCGACGATCCGGGCCCGCTTCAGGGCCACGGCGAGCGCTCGCTGGTGCTCGGCGCAGGTGCCGGTCTTCCGGCGCGGCTCGATCTTCGCCCGCTCCGAGAGGTAGCGGCGGAGGCGGTTGACCTCCTTGTAGTCGATCGAGACCGTCTTGTCGGCGCAGAAGGCACAGACCTTCCGACGCCGGCGGTCACGGTAGTAGTCGTCTCGCTTCTTCGAGCGGGCGGGGGGCATTCAGGTTCTCCTCGATGCGCGGCGGTCAGGCCGCGCCGTGATCATCGTCGGTTGGTCGATGGGCTCAGAAGGGCAGGTCGTCGAGCTCGGTGTCATCGAAGCCGCCACCGCCGGTGCCGCCGCCGGTGCCGCCGCCGGTGCCGCCGCCGCCACCGCGCGGGGCGCCACTCCCGGCTGCGGCGGGCGTGCGCGCCGGGGCCGCGGCCGCGAACTCGCCGTCACCGTCCTCGCGGCTCTGCCGCTCGAGCGGAATGACGTTGTCCGCGGTGATCTCGAGCGAGGTCCGGTGGGTGCCGTCCTTCGCGTCGTATTCGCGGGTCCGGAAGCGGCCTTCGACGAAGACGCGGTTGCCCTTCCGGAACTGCTCGGCGGCCCGCTCGGCGCGGTCGCCCCAGATCGTGACGCGGAACCAGTCCGTGCCCTGGTCGGCCCAGTCACCGGTCTGCGGGTCGCGGCCCCGATGGGTCACGGCGACGCTGAACTCGGTCACCTGGCGGCCGTTCGGGGTGTAGCGCATCTCGGGATCCCGTCCGAGGTTCCCGATGATCATCACCTTGCTGAAGGCCATCGTCGCGCTCCCTCAGTCGATGGCGGCCGGGGCCGCCTCGGTCTCGGATTCGTCGATCCGCTCCGTGTCGTCGAGCTCCAGGTCCTCGTCCTCGGCGGAGGGCAGATCGGCCTCGTCGACGTCGTCGCCACCCTCTTCGGAGCCGTCGCGGCGGGACGGCCGGGCCGGCCGCTCGTCGCGGGTGACGAGATGGCGGAGGACCTCCTCGGTGATCAGGAGCGTGCGCTCCATCTCGGCGATGGCATCAGCCGGCGCCTCGAAGAGGATGATGTGGTACGAGCCCTCGCGGTACCGGTCGATCTGGTACGCGAGCCGGCGGCGGCCCCACGGGGCGACCTTCACGATCTGGCCGCCGGAGGCGACGATCCCGCGAGTGGTGCGGTCGATGACCGACTGGGCCTTGTCGTCCGCCACGTCGGGACGCAAGACCAGCATGAGTTCGTATCGGCGCATGCGCCAGGACACTCCTTCCAATGGGAAAACGTCCCGCTGACGGGGACGGGCCGAGGGCCCGGCCGGACCGGCGCGGAACCGAAAGGAAACGCTGCGAGTGTAGCACGGGACCCTCTCCCGGCCCCTCACCGCGGCCCGCCCCGGTCGTCCGGCGAGCCGGATCACCGTTGTATCCTCTCGGCGACTCGCCCCGGCAAGCCGACCATCCAGCTCGTCGCCCATCCTGCCCGCGGAGGCACCGTGCCCGCCAGCACCATCCTTGTCATCGACGCGGACGACGCGTCCGCCAAGCTGATCTCCGACACCCTGTCGCACGTCGGCTACACCATTACCGTCTCGACGAATCCGGATGATGCGTTCCCCCGGGTCGCCGAGCACCAGCTGATCGTCGTCGACGTCGTCGTCGGCGAGCGGACGGGTCTCGACGTCTGCCGCGAGATCCGATCCACCCCGGCCTTCGCCTCGATCCCGATCCTGTGCGTCGGCCAGACCGACGACGTCGAGGAGCGGATCCACTTCCTCGAGGCGGGCGCTGACGACGTGATGGGCCGCCCGTTCGACGCCCGCGAGCTCGAGGCCCGGGTCGAGGCCCTGCTCCTCCGGTTCCAGCGCTCGAAGGACCTCGTCGCCGTGATCTCGACGGACGGAATCACCGTCACCCGGGTCCGTCGGACCGTCGCGGTCCACAGCCCGAAGGGCGGCGCGGGCACGTCCACGATCGCGACGAACATCGCGATGGCCGCCGCCCAGAAGAAGCCCGATCGGGTCGTCATCGTCGACCTCGACCTCCAGTTCGGCCAGGTCGCGACCTACCTGAACGTCGAGCCGCGCCAGACGCTCGCGGACGTCGTCCGTGACGAAGCCGCGCTGCGCGAGCCGGAGCTGCTCCGAACGTACTCGACCCGTCATGACAGCGGCCTGCACGTGCTGCCGGCGCCGATCGGGCCGGAGCTCGCGGAGCTGATCACGCCGGACCACGTCGACCGGATCCTGACGACCCTGCTCGACACGTACGACCAGGTCGTCGTCGACACCGGCTCCTGGCTCGACGAGCGGACGCTCCGGGCGTTCGAGCACGCCGAGAACGTCCTCTTCGTCGTGAACCCGGAGATCGCGACCCTCAAGGCGGTCAACGCGCTGATCGAATACCTGAACGAGTCCGGCACCGTCGCCGCGAAGTCGTCGTTCATCCTGAACAACATCTTCGGCCGAGAGATCGTGAAGTCCAGCGACGTCGAGCAGGCGCTCGGGACGAAGGTCGACGCCGAGCTGCCCTACGACGCGTTCCTGTATCTCAAGGCCGTGAACGCCGGCCATCCGGTGGTCCTCGACGCCCCGAAATCGGCCCCGGCCGAACGCCTGACGGCGCTTTCCGTGCTGGCGTTCGGCGGCGACGGCGCGACCATGCCGCAGGCGTCGACCGAGAAGAAGTCGGGCCGCTTCGCGTTCCGTCGCCGCTGAGCCGGCGCCCGGCCGGTCACGTCGCCACGCGATGGTGCCGGAGCAGGGGTTCGAACCCTGACGCCCTTGCGGGCAGCGGAGTTTAAGTCCGCCGCGTCTGCCTGTTCCGCCACTCCGGCCCGGCGGCCATCGTAGCGGCCGGCGCGGGGCGGCCGCCGGGACGGCGACCGGCCATGGCATCCTGACCGGGTGTACGTCCCCGACCACTTCCGGCCGACCGACGCGGACGTCCGCGAGCTGCTCGCCCATCTCGATGCCGCCGACCTGATCACCGCGACGGGGGACGGCCTGCTGGCGACGTTCCTGCCGCTGATCCACGAGGCGCCCGGCGCCTCGCCCGAGGCGGGCGACCACGGCCGCCTCATGGGCCACGTCGCCCGGAACAACCGGCAGTGGAAGGCGGCCCCGATCGCCGACGCGCTGGTCATCGTCCGCGGTCCCGAGGCGTACATCTCGCCGGCCTGGTACGCCACCAAGCGCGAGCACGGTCGGGTCGTCCCGACCTGGAACTACATCACCGCGCATCTCCACGGCCGGCTCGTCGTCCACGACGACCGCGACTGGGTCGAGCGGAACGTCCGCGCCCTCGTCGCGCGCCACGAGGGCCGCCGGCCGGACCCATGGTCCGTCGACGATGCGCCGCGGGAGTACGTCGAGGGCCAGCTCCGCGCCATCGTCGGGCTGGAGATCCGGATCACCCGGATCGAGGCGAAGCTGAAGCTCAGCCAGAACCGCTCCGCGGCGGACGTCGACGGGGCGATCGAGGGATTGCAGGTCGTGGGCGACGCTCGCTCGCTCGCCACGGCGGCGGCGATGCGCGCGGCCGAGGACCGGCACGACCGCCGATGATCCCGCGAGACCGGCGACGAGACGAGGACGTCCCCTCGGGCCTGGCCCACCACTACGGGACGGCGCGGATGGAGGCGTTCAGCGACGGCGTCTTCGCGATCG
>DATBPR010000574.1:0-1622 GCA_036561285.1 Candidatus Limnocylindrales bacterium
GCCCAACGTCGTCGTCGCGATTCTCGGGGCCGTCGTCGGCGGCTGGATCGCCCACCAGCTCGGCTTCGGCCAGGGCGCCGGAATCCTCGCCGCGATCGTCGTCGCCGTGCTCGGCGCCGTCGTGGTCCGGGTGATCCTCGAGGCCCTCAGCCCGAACCAGCGGCGCTGACCGGCCCGCCCGCGCCCCCGGTCCCGCCCGCCACAGCCGTCGATCTCGCCGCGTCCCCGACATCGTGATCATCTCGACCGAGGGCCTCGCCAAGCGCTACGGCCGCGTCGACGCGCTCGTCGACCTGACGATGGAGGTGGGGCCGGGCGAGGTCTTCGGCTTCCTCGGGCCCAACGGCGCCGGCAAGACGACGGCCGTGAAGCTGATCCTCGGGCTCGCCCGCGCGTCCGGTGGGCGGGGAACGGTCCTCGATGCGCCCCTCGGCGACCGCCGAGCCCGGCGACGGATCGGCTACCTGCCCGAGCTGTTCCGCTACCAGCCGTGGCTGCGGGCGCGCGAGGTGCTCGCGCTGCATGGGCGCCTGCAGGGCGGCCGGATCGATCGATCGTCGAGCGCGCTCGACGGCCTGCTGGCCGAGGTCGGCCTGGCCGATCGGGCCGGGGACCTCGTCGGCGGCTTCTCGAAGGGGATGCAGCAACGCCTGGGCCTGGCGGTCGCGCTGCTCGGCGATCCGGACCTCGTCGTCCTCGACGAGCCGACGTCCGCCCTCGATCCCGTCGGCCGGGCGGAGGTCCGGACGGTCGTCGGGCGGGTCCGCGCGCGCGGCGGCACCGTCTTCCTGAACTCCCACCTGTTGAGCGAGGTCGAGCGGGTGTGCGACCGGGTGGCGATCGTGGATCGGGGCCGGGTCCTCGCGAGCGGCCGGCTCGACGAGCTCCTGCGGGGCTCCGTCGTGCGGATCCGGGCCACCGGTCTCCCGACCGAGGCCGTCGCGTCCCTCGACCGGTTCGGTCGCGTCCTGCGCGACCAGGACTGGCTCGCCATCGACGGTGCCGAGCCGGACTCGGTCCCCACGATCGTGGCCGCCATCGTCGCCGCCGGCGGGCAGGTCCACGCGGTCGACCCGGGCCGGCGGATCCTCGAGGACCTCTACGTCGAGCTCACGGGCGCGCCGCCCGCCGACGCCAGTCCAGCCCACGAGCCGCGCCCCGCGGCGCCCGGGTCCGGGTGATGGCTGCCCTGGTCATCGCTCGCTTGACGCTCGCCGAATCGCTGCGGCGCCGGATCGTCTGGGTCCTGCTCGGCCTGACCGTGTTCAGCGTCGCGATCACGACCTGGGGCGTCGAGCGCCTCGTGTCGCTCGCCCGCGAGAACGGCACGGGTGAGGTCCAGATCTTCCTCGGCGTGTCCCAGATCCTCGTCCTCGTCGCCTTCATGTTCAGCTTCGTCCTCGCGATGACGGCGGCGTTCCTCGGCGCGCCGGCGATCGCGGCGGACGTCGAATCCGGCGTCGCCCACGCGATGCTGGCCCGACCGATCCGCCGGGCGGACCTCGTCGCCGGCCGCTGGCTCGGGCTGGCGGTCGTCGTCCTGGGGTACGCGGCCGCCTCGGGCCTGCTCGAGATCGGCGCGGTCCGCCTCGTGAGCGGGTACGCGCCGCCGAACCCGCTCG
>DATBPR010000575.1:0-2942 GCA_036561285.1 Candidatus Limnocylindrales bacterium
GTCGAGGACCGAGGCACCGGCCCCGTTCACCCCGATCGTCACGACGTCGCCGGCGACCTTCTGCTTCAGCTGGTCCGACGTGCCCTCGGCCACGATCTTCCCGTGGTCGATGATCGCGAGCCGGTCGCACAGCGCGTCGGCCTCCTCGAGGTAGTGGGTCGTCAGGAAGACGGTCGTACCGAGCTCCCGGAGGTTCCGGATCTCGTCCCACATCCGGGCACGCGCCTGCGGATCGAGGCCGGTCGTCGGCTCGTCGAGGAAGAGGACCTGCGGGCGATGGACGATCCCGAGCCCGACGTCGAGCCGGCGGCGCATGCCGCCGGAGTAGGTGCCGGTCGAGCGGTCCGCGGCCGCCTCCAGGTCCAGCGCGGCGAGAACCTCGGCAGCGCGCGCCCTGGCGTCGGTGCCGTTCATCCCGTAGAGGCGTCCCTGGATGACGAGCTCGCCGCGGCCGGTCTCGGCCGGGTCCGTCGAGCCGCCCTGGGGGACATAGCCGATCCGCTGCCGGACGAGGTGCGGCTCGCGGAGGAGATCGACCCCCGCAACGGTGGCCTCGCCGGCGGTCGGGCGGATGAGGGTCGCGAGCATCCGCAGGGTGGTGGTCTTCCCCGCCCCGTTCGGGCCGAGGAAGCCGAAGATCTCGCCCGCGGAGACGTGGAGGTCGACGCCGGCGACGGCCTCGACGGTCCCGCCGCGGGTCTTGAAGGTCCGCTTCAGATCGCGCGTGTCGATCATCGTGGCGCGGATCGGAGTCGGGTTCGTCATGTTGACGCTCCTTGCCTGGTGCCCGATGCTGATCCCGGACAGTACTTGCGCGGTTCAGCATCATGGGTCAATATCTGCACGGCGCAGATATTCACCCAGTCAGGAGCCGTTGTCAACCATGAACCGTCAGAACATCGATTCCGTCCTCCGCTCGCTTCGGCGGGTCAACCTCCAGGGTTCGTTCCTCGGCCAGACCGTGGCCGTCCGCTTCGGGCTGTCCGAGTCCGACATCGAGACCCTCGAACAGCTCATCGACACCGGAGCCACCACCGCCGGCAGGCTGGCCGAGATCACGGGCCTCACCTCCGGCGCGGTCACCCGCGTCATCGACCGCCTCGAGCAGGCCGGCTACGTCCGGCGGATTCCCGACCCGGCGGACCGTCGTCGGGTGATCGTCGAGGTGGTCCCCGAGCGGATCGCCTCGATCCAGTCGACCCTCGATCGCGTCTCCTCGGCCAGCGCCAAGGAGATCGGCCGGTACACCGACGCCCAGCTCAGCCTGATCGCCGACTTCCTCACGAAGATGGAGCAGGTCACCCGCGACGAAGCGGCGGCGCTCCGCGACGCCCCCGACGCGGATGGCAGCGGCTCCGAGCACGCGGCACCGGTCGGCGGACTGGATCGGTCGAAGCTCCTGTTCCGCGGAGGCGTCAACGAGGTCCTGATCACCGGCGCCACCACGATCGACGACCTGTATCGCGCGCATTTCGAGGGCCAGGTCCCGCAGGTGCGCCTGCGAGACGGGGTCGTCACGGTCCAGTACAAGCGGCGCTGGAACTGGTCGACGCGCGACCTGCGATCCGACTTCACGCTCAACGCGCGCCTCCCGTGGGACATCGAGGTCGCCGGCGGCGCCAACCGCTTCCAGGCGAAGCTGACGGAGATCGACCTCCGGTCGTTCGAGATCGAGGGAGGCACCAACCAGCTCCGGCTGACGCTCGGGCGGCCGAAGGGCGACGTCCCGATCCGGCTGAGCAGCAGCAACCAGATCCGGATCGAGCGGCCGGCCGGAACGGCGATCCGGATGCGGATCGCCGGCGGCGTTGCCGGTGTGGAGTTCGATCGGATGAAGCTGGGGCCGATGGGCGGCCACCCGAGCCTCGAGTCGCCCGGCGCGGCCGAGGCTGCCGACCGCTACACGGTCGACATCAGCGGCGGGGTGAGCAAGCTCACGGTCGCCGAGGTCGGCTGAGCCTTCGGCCTGCGATCAGGCGCCCGGCGCGGGCCGGTCGAGATGGGCGAAGAACTCCGCCCGGGTGCGATCGCGGGTCCGGAAGAGCCCGAGGACGGCCGACGTCGTCATCACGGTGCCCGGCTTCCGGACGCCGCGCATCACCGCGCAGAGGTGGGTCGCCTCGACGACCACTCCGACGCCCTGCGGGTTCAGCCGCTCCTGGAGGAACTCGGCGACCTGCTGGGTCAGCCGCTCCTGGACCTGGAGGCGCCGGGCGTACATCTCGACGACGCGCGGGATCTTCGAGAGCCCGATCACCCGGCCGCGCGGGATGTAGGCGACCGCCGCGGTGCCGAAGAACGGCAGCAGGTGGTGCTCGCACAGCGAGTAGAACGGGATGTCCTTGACCACCACCATCTCGCTGTAGGCGACGTCGAAGATCGCGCCGTTGATGAGCCGCGCGGCGTCGACGTGATACCCCGCGGTCAGCTCGCCATACATGCGGTGCACGCGCTGCGGCGTGCGCGCCAGACCCTGGCGGTCGGGATCCTCGCCGATCTCCTCGAGGATGCGGCGCACGGCCTCCTCTACGGGCCCGCGTTCGTCCCCGTCCTCGCCGATCTCGGTGAGGATGTGGCGGACGGCGTCCTCCACCCGGCCGTTGGCGTCGTGGGCCGACGTGCCGTCGTCCAGGATCCGGCCCGTGTCGCCGGAGATCTCGTCGACGGCGACGTCGGTCTCGCCGATCTCCGATTCGATCTCGTCGACGAGGCGGCGGACGTGCGGCGGAAGCTCGGTGGGGCTGGACATCCGGGCGATGGTACGCGTGACCGGCCCGTCGCGGATCGCGGAGCCCTGCTCCCGCGCTACCGGTCGGAGCCGTGCTCGCCGAACCCGGCGGCCGGCAGCGGCTGGTACGGCCGGCCCTCGGCACCACGCAGCCAGGCCCGGGCGTTCGCCCCGAGCGACGGGCGATGGTAGCCGCCCTCCTGGAGGATGACCA
>DATBPR010000576.1:0-2486 GCA_036561285.1 Candidatus Limnocylindrales bacterium
CGCGGCGGGATCCGTCAGGTCCACCACCAGCCGCTGGCCGTCTCCGACGAGCGTTCCCTGAGCGGCCGGCGTCCGGAACACGCGTCCGTCGCCATCGCGCAGGACGACCGCGGCGCTCAGGCCCGGCGAGCCCGGCGGCAGCGTGGCGGTGCCGGTACTTGCGCCGGTGGCCGGGTCGGTCTTCGGCGTCTGGAACGTCGCGGAGACATCGATGGCGAGGCGTTTCGTGTCATCCGGAACGGGCACGGCGGGCGCACCGTCGCTCGCGGACGCCAGCCCGGCCAGCCCGGCGCTGGTGGCTCCTGCGGCGGACGCGTCGCTCGAGCCCGCGGCGACGGCGACGAGACCCGCGGGATCGACCCCGACGAGCGTCCCGGAGCGGATCGTCCGCCCGAGGTCGAAGGACACCATCGCGACCGGGGTTGCCGCCGCGACGCCGGGGATCGCCCGGTACGTCGGGCCGGCCGCCCACGACGGCAGGGCCGGGTAGTCCCCGGCCACGACCCGGACGTCCGCGGCCGCCCGCCACGCCGCCTGGTCCTCCTGCGATCGGATCCAGGTCGCCGCGTGCGAGGCGGTCAGCGTCCCCAGCGCCGTCGCCAGGATCAGGAGCAGGGCCGCGCGGCTGTAGCGGAGCGGCCGTCGGGCGAGCTGGCGGCCACCGAGTGCGCCGACGAGCCCGTGCCCGCGCACGAGGAACCGCTCCAGGACCTCGGCGATCCGGGGCACGACCCTCAGGGCGACCACGGCGCCGGCGATCAGCCCGATGGCCGGTGCCGCGACGAGCAGCGGGTCCAGCCCGAGCGTTCCGCGGGCGTTGACGGTCAGCGGCGCGCCGTACAGCCGGAGCTGGGCGAGCGCCACCACGGCGATCGCCACGAGCGCGATGTCCAGGCCGAGCCGCTGCGGCAGGCCGGCCCGGCCCTGGCGGGCATCGGCGGCCCGCGCGCCGGCCGGACTGGCGGACACGAAGAGGGTCGGCAGGGTCAGGATGACGACGGCCACCGCGCCGGCGATCACGGACGCGAGGACCGCGGTCCCGCTGATCCCGACGTCGCCGAGGAGATCGAGCCCGGCGATCGGGCCGACCGAGCCGAGGAGCCCGACGAGGCCGACCGCCAGCAGGGGAGCGACCGCCGCGGCCGGGACCGCGAGGAAGACCGCCTCCAGCAGGGCCATCAGGGTCAGGTGGGTGGCGCTCGCGCCTCGCGAGCGGAGGAGCGCGATCTCGGACCTCCTCCGCTCGACGAGCAGGCCGGCCACGAGCAGGACCGCGTAGCCGGCGAGGATGACGAACTGGATCGTCACGAGGGCGATCCCGCTGCGGCTGACGAGGACGCTGCGGCCGATGACGACGAGCGTGTCGGGGAGGATCGTCGTGACCCGGGACTGCGATCCGGCCGGGAGGTCGCGGCTCAGCCGCGACTGGAGCGACGTCAGGCTGGTCCGGAGCGTATCGACGTCGGCGACGCGGAGGGCGCCGAGATCCGGCAGGCCGCGCCACTCGACGTCCACCCGGTTCAATCCGGCGAGGCCGAGCAGGTCCGCCTCGCGGACCACGATCGGGCCGCGGGTCGTGAACGTCCCGCCCGTCGTCGTGCCGGTGGTCTCGAGCGGGTCGCCGCGCGACCAGCCGGCCGCCGGGTCCGCATGCCAGATGCCGGAAATGACCGCGTCGACGCGCGTGGCCGGGTCCTGGCGGCTGAGGAGCGACAGCCGGTCCCCGACGTGGACGCCCAGTGCCGCGGCCGCCGCGTCGGAGGTCGTTGCCTGGACGGGCGTGCCGCCGGCCTGCGGCCAGGCCCCGTCGACGAGGGTCGCCTGGCTCTCGATGCCGTCGAGGCTCTCGAGGATCGTGAGGTCCGTGACCTGGTCGGCGGGCGTGGCGGCGTTCGCGAAGCTGCCGGCCTGGACCGCGCGGAGGATGTCGCCGCCCGTCGTCGCCATCGCGTCCGCGAGGGCCGGCCGGACCACGGCGTCCACGTCGGCCAGGTGGGCCGGGTCGGCCGTGAGGGTCACGGCGACGGAGCGGCCGGACGCCGGCTCGTCGAGGAGCGCCCGATGGAGCCCGCCGGCGGCGACGGCGTCGCCGTAGACGACGCCCGTCGCAAGCAACGTCGTCGCGCAGATCAGCAGGAGCAGTGCGGCAAGGACCACCGGCCAATCGGCGAGGCTGCGCTGCACGACCGCGCCTGCCAGGCCGGTCCGGGGGGTCACGTCCGCTACGGTTCTCCCGCTCGCATCAGACGTCGTCGGTCAACAGTGGATACACCGCCCGATCGGCGCCGGTTCACCCTCGGGATCGGATCGTCGGCGCGAGCGCGGGCAAGGGTAGCGCAGGTCGACCGGGATACCCGGGAATCGAAGCGCCGCGATGCCGGCCCGGCACCGCGGCGCAACGAGCGAAGAGCGATGCGCTCAGCGCACGCGGACGACCGCGAACGGGTTCTGGAGCGGGTGGTGATTGCCGCGACCGACCCAGATCC
>DATBPR010000577.1:0-1934 GCA_036561285.1 Candidatus Limnocylindrales bacterium
GTCGACACAGACCAGCGAGATCGCGTCGCCGCTGGCGCCGGCCCGTCCGGTCCGGCCGATCCGGTGGACGTAGTCCTCGGGGACCATCGGCAGCTCGTAGTTGACGACGTGCGGCAGCTGCTCGATGTCGAGCCCGCGCGAGGCGACCTCGGTGGCGACGAGGATCGCGGCCCTGCCGGCCTTGAAGTCGTTGAGGGCCCGCACCCGCTGGCCCTGGCTCTTGTTGCCATGGATCGCGGCGGCCGCGATCCCGTCCAGGCCGAGCTGGTGAGCGAGGCGGTCGGCGCCGTGCTTGGTCCGAGTGAAGACGAGGGCCTGCTCGATCCGGCCGCTCCGGATCAGGTGGCTCAGGAGGTCGCGCTTGCGCTCGCGGTCGACCGGCAGGACGAGCTGTGTCACCAGCTGGGTGGCCGTGTTCCGCGGCGTGACCTGGACGGTCGCCGGATCGTGGAGGAGGCCGCCGGCGAGCGAGCGGATGTCGTCGGAGAAGGTCGCCGAGAACAGCAGGTTCTGGCGGCGCTCGGGGAGCAGGGCGAGGATCCGGCGGATGTCGCGGATGAAGCCCATGTCGAGCATCCGGTCGGCCTCGTCGAGGACGAGGATCTCGACCCGGGAGAGGTCGATGGTGCCCTGCCCGGCGTGGTCGAGCAGGCGGCCGGGCGTCGCGACGACGATCCCGGGTCCCGCCCGGAGAGCCCGGACCTGCGGCTCGAAGCCGACGCCGCCGTAGATCGCCGTCGAGCGGATCCGGCGGTGGGCGCCGTAGGTCCGGACGCTCTCCTCGACCTGGAGCGCAAGCTCGCGGGTCGGGGTGAGGACGAGGGTCCGGATCGGCGGACGGGAGGCGTCGCGACCGTTCCGCGAGCCGTTGCCCGGGGCGGGCGGCGCGGCCTGCCAGCCGGGCGTTCGGGTGCCGTTGAGCAGCTGGAGGATCGGCAGGACGAAGGCGGCGGTCTTGCCGGTGCCGGTCTGGGCTCCGGCGAGCAGGTCGCGGCCGGCGAGGACGATCGGGATCGCCTCGCGCTGGACGGGGGTGGGCTCGGTGTAGCCCTGGTCCGCGACGGCGCGGAGCAGCTCGGGCGTCAGCCCGAGTTCAGCGAAGGACATGGGAGAAGGAACTCCTGACGGGGCCCTCCCGCTACCTGCGGGGCCCGGTCAGGGCACGAATGGATCGGGGTCGGCGGTTTTACAGGGACCGGGGCGCAGACCGGAGCGCCACATCGAACACGAGACGACCATCCTACCGGACGCGGGCCGATCCGTCGCCTCAGCGGCGCGGGCGGCTGTTGTCGCGGATCCCCGGTCGTGGCGCCGCCTCGATCCCGAGCGGCCCGCGCCACGGCCCGACCAGGGACTCGAACGGGGCGGGCGCAAACGCGTGGCGCAGCACCAGGGCATGGATGGCCCGGTCCAGGGAGCGCCGCGTCGCCACGGTCGACCCCGTGGGCAGCGCGGCCACCGCGTCGCGGCGGGCCAGCTCCGAGGAGACGCGGAGCGCATCGTCCTCGTCCGGCCGGAGACCCGGCGGCCACGGCGGACCTCCCCGGGTCGGCACCTGGGCGGTTGTCGCGGCGATCCGCCGCAGCTCGTCGGCGGAGAGCGCCGGGATGCGGTCGATCGCCCGCACGACCGCCGGGGTGTTGGGCCCATAGCGCGGCTGGTCGACCGCCGCGGTCCAGCCACGGGTCAGCCGCTCGCGAACCCGCTCGCGGAAGTCGCCGGACAGGTGCTCGTCTAGGAACGCGGCGAGGACGATCTCCTGCCCGTAGCCGACGGCCGAGTCGCGAACTCCGGGGTTCCAGCGGACAGAGCGCGGCAGTCGCTCGTGGACGCGCCCCTCGACCGCCTCGACCCGGGCGAGCAGCTGCGGCGGCAGGAACCGGGCGATCGAGGCGACGAACGCGATCGGCGGCGTCTCGGCGAGGCCCAGCCGG
>DATBPR010000578.1:0-3658 GCA_036561285.1 Candidatus Limnocylindrales bacterium
CCACTACGCGACGCTCGTCCGGCCGTGGGGCCAGACCGCGCTCGAGGACCAGCAGCTGGCCGGCGCGATCATGTGGATCTGCGGCGACGTGCTCTTCATCACCTCGATGTTCCTGATCCTCTTCGGCTGGGCGGCGTTCGAGAAACGGCACGAGGTGGCGGTCGACCGCCGCGTCGACGCCGAACGGGCGGCGATCCGCCAACGCGAGGCCAAGCTGGCCGAGCGCCTGGCCTCGGAGCGGCTCGCGGCGGACACGCTTGCGGCGGAACCGAAGGGCGGTCCCTAGCGCCTCGCGGCGCCCGCGAGCGCTCAGCCTACTGACGGGATCGGCACCTCCAGCAGGGAGCGGTAGCGATCCGGGTCCACGTTCCCGCCGGACACGACGGCGACGACCGGTCCTCGCGTCACGCTGCCCGGGCCGAGGCCGAGCTCGGCGGCGTGGAAGACCATCGCCGCGATCGGGAGGGCGCCCGACGGCTCGACGACGAGCCGGCTCTCCTCGGCCGCCAGCCGCACGCCGGCCGCGATCTCGTCCTCGGTCACCGTCACGATGCGGTCCAGCAGCGCCGAGAGGTGGGCGAACGTCCGCTCGCCGAGCCCGGTGGTGCGCGTGCCGTCGGCGATGGTCCGCGACACGAGCTCCGCCGGCCAGCGGACGATGCGGCCCTCGCGGAGGGAGTCCCTCGCGTCGGCGGCGAGCTCCGATTCGACGCCGATCACCCGCGCGCCCGGCGTCAGCGCCTTGACGGCGACGGCCACGCCGCTGGCGAGCCCGCCTCCGCCGATCGGGACGAGGACGACGACGACATCGGGGAGGTCCTCGACGATCTCCAGCCCGACCGTGCCCTGGCCCGCGATGATCCGATCGTCGTCGAACGGCGGGATGATCGCGAGGCCACGTCGGACGGCGATCTCCTCGGCGACCTGCTTCCGCTCGTCGCTCGACGTCCCGACGATCACGACCTCCGCCCCATCGGCCTCGACGCGAGCCCGCTTGAGCGCCGGCGCGTCGGACGGCATGACGACCACCGCAGGCGCCCCGAGCAGCCGGGCCGCTCTCGCGACGCCCTGGGCGTGGTTGCCGGAGGAGTAGGTGATGACACCACGGGATCGCTCGTCGTCGCTCAACGAGGCGACCGCGACGTAGGCGCCCCGGATCTTGAAGGCGCCGATCGGCTGGAGGGATTCGGCCTTCAGGAAGCGGCGGTCCGCCGGGCGGCCGAACGGGACGAGCGGGGTGCGGATCGCGATCCCGTCGAGGGTCGAGGCGGCCGCCCGGACGGCCTCGACCGTCACCAGTGGCGCGGTCGGGGCGGCCAAGGCCGGGGCGGCGTGCGCGGCCGGCTCAGCCACCGCGGCCCACGATCCGCTGGCAGTCGATGCAGTGGGCGGCCCACGGGAGGGCCTCCAGCCGCTCGGGCGCGACCGCGTTGCCGCATCGGACGCAGCGTCCATAGCTGCCGTCGTCGAGGCGCGCGAGGGCCGCTTCGATTGCCGCCAGCTGCTGCTGGTTCCGCTCCCGCAGGGCGAGGTCCCGCTGCTGCTCGAACACCTGGGTGGCGGCCGCCGCCTGCGAGCCGTAGGTCATTGGCCCAGGCGCGACGATCCTCTCCGCCAGCCCGGCGCGGAGCCGGTCTCGCTCGTCGGCGAGGGCGCCGGCTGGATCGAAGGAGGGCTCGGACACGGCCGCATCGTACAGGCCGGATATGCTCCCCACGGGAGTCCAGCATCGGAGTTGTCCACATGGCGATCGAGATCGACCCCGTCTGCGGGATGGAGGTCGACACCACCACCACCGACCTCAAGCTCGAGCACGACGGCAAGACGTACTGGTTCTGCGGCAAGGGCTGCCTGCTCGAGTTCCGCGACGATCCGGAGCGATTCCTCGACCCGGACCACGAACCCTCGATGTGAGCGAGGCCCCGGCGAGCATTGCCGTGACCGGCATCGGGGCTCCCGCCGGATAACCGGCCGATAAGCGCCGTCGGCGAGACTGGCCGCGGCGTCGCCGGACCGGGCACTCCTTCGACGGGGTCGGACGCCGATGGCCGGAACCGGGACCCGGCAGGGAGTGCCCGAGATGCTCGTTCGGCTCGTCGCCGCTGCCCGGATCGTCCTGCCCATCGCGATCGTCAGCGCCATCGCGCTCGCCGCCGAGGCCGGCCAGCGCTGGTGGTGATGCCGCCGCCGGGCCCCGCTACCGGCCGGTCGATTCGACCCCGGAGGTGAGCCGCGAGGCAAGGTAGACCGGGACGATCGACAGGATCAGCACGAAGACGGCGGCCACGTTCACGAGCGGCAGGTTGTTCGGCCGCTGGTAGTTCGTGAAGATCCAGATCGGCAGTGTCTGGACGGAGGCGCCGGCCGTGAAGTTCGTCACGATGATCTCGTCGAACGACAGGGCGAACGCGAGCAGCGCTCCGGCCAGCAGCGCGGTCCGGATCGCCGGGAACGTGATGCGCCGGAACGTCCAGAACGTGTCGGCTCCGAGGTCCATCGAGGCCTCCTCGGCGTTGGGCTGGAGCCGCCGCAGCCTCGCGATGACGTTGTTGAAGACCACGACCACGCAGAACGTGGCGTGGCCGACGATGATCGTCATCAGGCCGAAGTCGAAGCCGACCGCTCGCAGGGCGGTGTTCAGGGCGATCCCGGTCACGATGCCGGGCAGCGCGAGCGGCAGGACGACGACGAAGCTCAGCGTCTGGCGGCCGAAGAACGAGTAGCGCTGGACCGCGAACGCCACGAGCGACCCGAGGACGAGCGCGACGAGCGTCGCGCCGACGCCCGCCTGGAGCGACGTGAGCAGGGCGGCCCGGATGCCCGGGTTGCTCAGCGCCCGGGCGTACCAGTCCAGCGTCAGGCCCTGGATCGGCCAGGACGCGACCCGGGCCGAGTTGAACGAGTACAGGATGATCAGCCCGATGGGGACGTAGACGAAGATCAGGGTCGCGATCGTCGCGATCCGGAGGGCGAGCTTCGTCCCGCGTCCGAGGACCATCAGAGCGACTCGAGCGCGCCGAAGCGGCGGGCAAGCAGCAGGTACACAAGCGTGATCGTGACCGGCACCATCGCGTACGCGGCGGCGAGGGGCTGGTTCCCGGCGACGCCGACCTCGTTGTAGACGACGTTGCCGATGAACTGGGTGTTCGACACGAGCTGGGGCGTGATGTAGTCGCCGAGCGTCAGGCTGAACGTGAAGATCGAGCCGGCGACCACGGCCGGGAAGGCGAGCGGCAGGATCACCCGCCGGAAGGTCATCCCGGACCGGCCGCCGAGGTCCGATGAGGCCTCCAGGAGCGAGCCCGGGATCCGTTCGAGGCCGGCGGCGATCGGGATGATCATGTACGGCAGCCACAGGTAGCTCTCGACGAGCCAGACCGCGACGTCGCTGTAGCCGGGCCCCTTCAGCCCGAACGGCTCGAGCAGCCAGTTCAGGACGCCGTTCTGGGCGAGGATCAGCCGCCACGCATAGACCTTGACGAGATAGCCGCCCCACAGCGGCAGCAGGATCGACACGGTCAGGAAGCCGCGCGCACGGGGCGACGCCAGCTTCGCCATGTAGAAGGCGATCGGGAAGGCGACGACGATCGTCGTCAGGGTCACGAGCGTCGCCATCACGACGGTCCGGATTGCGATCGTCCGGTAGACAGGCGTCGTC
>DATBPR010000579.1:0-2185 GCA_036561285.1 Candidatus Limnocylindrales bacterium
CGGACCGCGTCGGACAGGGGCGACGCGTCGCTCACCCCGATGTTGTTCGCCGCGAAGGCCCGGCAGCGGTACTCCGTCCCGTTGACGGCCCCATCGAGCTCGGCCGACGGTTCGATCGCCTTCGTGTCGATCTTCTCCGGCCAGGTCGCCCCGTTGTCGTTCGAGCACTCGTACTGGAACCGGTCGACGCCGGCCGTGTTCGCGTTCGGGAGCGCGATCGAGATGGCGCCGTTGAGGGCCTGGACGGCGGGCTGCGGCGGCGCGGGCGGCTTGCCGATGGGCGTGGCGGCGCTCGTCGCGGCGACCCACGGCCCGATTCCGCCGGCGCTGACGGTCGCGACCTCGCAGGTGTACGAGGTGCCGTTTGCCAGGCCCGATACGGTCGTGTGCGGCTGGATCGAGACGCCCTCCGTCGACTCCACCGGGGCGCCGTTGACCGGCGCGCAGCGGACCTGGTAGTCGGTGACCGGGGCGCCGCCCTCGACCGGCGGCGACCAGGTCACGTCGATCCTGCTGTCGCCGGGCACGACCTGGATGCCCTGGGCCGGCGCCGCAGTCGGGGCGGGCGGCGGGGTCGGCGGGGTCGGCGTCGGGGCGACGGTGAACGTGCAGGTCGCGTCCTGGAGCGCGACGGCGACGGCGTTGCCCGCCTCGGCGGCGGAGTTGAACGAGACCGTCGGCCAGTCGAACGTCGCGCCGGTCGTGCACGACGGCATGGCGTTGACGATCTTCAGGCGATCGAGGCCCGCGGTCAGGGCCGCGCGGTCCTTCGGAGCGAGACCCATGCCGACCGGGAGCAGGGCGAACGGCGTCCGGGCACCGAACAGCTGGTCGCGCGTCGGCTGGACGCGGCTGGCCGGGACGCCCTTCACGTCGTGCTTGCCGTCCGTGAACATGATCAGCGCCGGCCGCACGGCGTCTGCCGGCAGGTGCTTGGCCGCCTGCTGCATGGCCGAGACGTAGTTCGTGTCCACGCCGATCCGCTTCGTCAGCGGCTTCGACGGCCCGCGTCGGTAGGCCTGGGCGAGCGAGCGGAGGCAGCCGGAGAAGCGAGTGACGTTCTGCGGGCTGTTCAGCAGGGTGAGGTCCACGCAGCCGGGATAGTCGGCGGCGATGGACGCGAACTGGATCAGCGAGACGGTCGTGTCGCCCGCCACGAGTGCGGCCGACGTCTCGTCGACCCGCGCGGCGATGGCCTCGATCGCGGTCGCGAAGCGGTTGCGGTTGGCGACGTCATTGAGGATCGAGGCCGAGTAATCGAACTCGAGGACGACGTCCGAGCGGTCCGGCGTCTGCGCCGCGACGCTGGGCGCGAGCCCACCGAGCACGAGCAGGAGCGACGCCGCGACGACCCCGAAGAGGGCCGCCGGCGACCCGAACCGTTTGCTCACGTCCGGTTCGTCCCTCCGCGCGCTCTGCTGGCCATGACGCCCCCCAACGAAGGCGCTGTGACGCCGACGATCCCCAACGGAACCGCCGGCGTCAAGCGGCAGCGAATTGTGCCCGGTCTGCCGGGAGGCCGCGTTGCAGCGCGGCCCGGGGCTCCGGGAGCGTCGTCAGCCGAGCGGCCGCATCCTCCAGCTGCCGTTGCGGGCGGGCACCACGACGCGCTTCGTCTCGTGCGACGAGGCGCCCTGCGATGCCTGCGAGCCGGACTGGCCGTGGACCTGTGCCGAGCCCACCATCGACGCGGTCTCGTGCTGCAGGAACGTCGGCGGGACGCGGACGTGGCTCGCCTGCTCGAAGTCGTACGCGTAGCCCAGGAGCTGCGGCTCCGACCAGCGGCCGCCCATGAACGTCACGCCGATCGGAAGGTGCCCGACGAACCCTGCCGGGACGACGACCGCCGGATAGCCGGCGACGGCCGGCGGCCCGGACGAGCCGATGAAGGTCGAGAAGTCGCCGCCGAGGTCGCCGTTGACCGGGTCGGTGACCCAGGCCGGTCCGTTCGTCGCCGAGACGATGGCATCGAGATGGTCGGCCGCCATCAGGTCGTCGATCGCCGCCTGGGCGCCCGGGGTCGCGATGGCGCGCTGGGCCGCGCAATCCGCGTCGCGGCCGCCCGTCGCCTCGGCCGCGACCCACAGATCCGAGTTCCAGTTCGACGCCGGAGCCCCGGATTCCAGCTCCGGGTGAGCCGTGTTGAAGGCGATCAGGTCCGCCAGGGTCTTCGGGAAGGCGGCCG
>DATBPR010000580.1:0-1624 GCA_036561285.1 Candidatus Limnocylindrales bacterium
CCGGAAAGCCGCCAGATCGACGTGCGCGTCGTCGTGATGCCCGCGACCGGCCCGACCGTGCGTCCGGACCCGGTGTTCTTCCTTGCCGGCGGCCCGGGCGGCGCGGCGACCGAGGACGAGACCTGGGTCGGTGACACGTTCGCGACGCTCCATCGCGATCACGACTTCGTCCTCGTCGACCAGCGCGGCACCGGCGGGTCGAACCGGCTCGTCAGTCCGGATCCGCCGGACACGAGCAGCCTCTCCCGCTCGGCCGCCGAGGCCCGGATCCGGGCTTGGGTCCACGACGTGCTCGCGACCCTGCCGGGCGATCCACGCCTCTACACCACCTCTGTCGCGATGGACGACGTCGACGACGTCCGGGCTGCGCTCGGCGCCGAACGGATCGATGTCGTGGGGGCGTCATACGGCGCGACCGCGGCCCAGTACTACCTTCGCCAGCACGAGGATCGCGTCCGGGCGGTCGTCCTCGACGGGGCAACGCTCCTCGACGTCCCGATCCTCGAGCTGTTCGCCACCAACAGCCAGCTCGCACTCGATGCCATGCTCGATCGCTGTGACGTCGATGAAGCCTGTCACGCGGCGTTTCCGGCGATCCGGGACGATCTCGGGCGGGCGTTCGCGACCCTCCGCGAGCAACCCGTGACGACCGATGTCCTCGACCCGTGGGCCCGGAAGCCGATCGTCATCGACGCGAACAGCCTCGCCGGGGCGATCCACGCAGGCCTCCTCCAGGACGGAACGACCGCGCGATTGCCGAGCCTGATCCACGGAGCAGCGCACGGCAACTGGAATCCGGTCGCCGCGGCGATTGCCGACAACCTTCCGCCGAATGACCGCTCCACGGACCGGTTGGTGATGTCCGCCGTCATTCTCTGCTCCGAGGCGTGGGCACGATTCGATCCGACGGAGACCGCTCGCCTGGCCGGCGACAGCTACCTCGCGGACGTCGAGGTCGCCGCAGCCACGGACGCGGCCGAGACCTGCCGGCTCATCCCGCAGGGCGTCGTCCCGCCCGGCGACGGTCTCGCCGCCAGGTCCAACGTGCCGGTGCTGTTCACGGTCGGGAGCGCCGATCCGCAGGACCCGCCCGGAAACATCGCCGATGCATCGGTTGACCTGCCGAACAGTCGAACCGTGATCGTTCCCGGCGAGGGCCACACCGTTTCACACCTCGGCTGCGTTCCGTCTCTCGTGACGGGGTTCTTCGAGGCTGGCTCGGCGTCGGACCTCGATACGACCTGCGTCGAGGGCATGTCCCTGCCCGCGTTCACGACGCCCTAGGAAGCCGGACGCAACCGGCGCGACGAGCGCGGAACCGCCTCAGGCGATCGAGCGGAGCGGCTCGACCGCCTCGGCGTCGACCGCCGTCGCCTCCGCGAGACGCGCGACCTCCGCGGCGGCGGCCTCCGCGATCGCGATCGGCTCGACGAGCCAGACCGCCGCGATGAGCCCGGCGAGATCCTGGACCAGCCGGCCGGCGAGCCGGGAGCCGGCGTCACGATGGCTCTCGAGAAGCGCGACGAGCTCCTCGACGAGGGCCGGGCCGCTGTCGCGCTCGACGGCCGCCGCGGACAGCCGGATCGCCCGGACGCTGCGCGTGTCGAGCGCGGCGAGGTGCCGG
>DATBPR010000581.1:0-11127 GCA_036561285.1 Candidatus Limnocylindrales bacterium
ACCGAGGGCGCGCGACCGGATGTCGTCGTGGCCGTCTCGGGCGACCCCGCGACCTCGGTGGTCCCGTTGCTCGCCGATCGGACGATGATCGACGGCCGGCCGACCGCCTACGTCTGCCGGGACTTCGCCTGTCGTCTGCCAGTGACCGACCCGGAGTCGCTCCGGGCGCAGCTCGCCGAGAGGGTCGCGAGCTGACCCCGGCCCTACCGGTCCCGGCCGCCACGGTCCTGCTCCTCCGCTCCTCGGCCGCCGGCAACGAGGACGAACCCGAGGTGCTGTTCATCCAGCGGCCGGCCACGATGGCGTTCGGGCCGGGGCTGCATGTCTTCCCGGGCGGGAAGGTCGACCCCGAGGACGGCGATGGCGCACTGGGCGGCGACGGGGCGGACGACCTCGGTGGCAACATGACGGTGGGCGAGGCCGCCGCCCTCCGCACGGCCGCGATCCGCGAGGTCGCCGAGGAGATCGGCGTCCGGCTCGATCCGTCGGCCGTTCTCGCCCCGATCGCCCACTTCACGACGCCGGTCTTCATGCCCCGCCGCTTCTCGACGTGGTTCTTCGTCGCGGACCTGCCGGCCAGTGCGGAGCCGGTCTTCGAGCCCGACGAGGTCGCCGGTCATGCCTGGCTCACGCCGTCGGCTACCTTCGAGCGACTCGCCGAAGGCGAGATCGAGATGTGGGTCCCGACGACCTCCGCGCTCGAGCGGCTGCTCGCGAGCGGGGGCCGGACCGCTGCCGAGGTCGCAGATCGCGTCCGCCTCGGGCGGGTCGAGCCGCCGTCCGTCCGGGCAGAAGACGAGGCCACCGTCCGGATCGCCTGTTCCGGGGCGGGCGGCCTGCCCGGCCGGCGCTGCGTCACGACGCTCATCGGACGTCGCGACGTGGTGGTCGTCGATCCGGGCGACCCGTCGGAGGAGGCGATCCGCCTCATCGACGAGACGGTCCAGCGGCGCGGCGGCACGATCCGCGCGGTCGTCCTGACCGCGCCGGACCCGGACCATGCCGCGGGCGCCGAGATGCTCGCGATTCCCCACGAGGTCCCCGTCCTCGTCGCGCCCGGCGCGGGCCGGCGTCTGCCCTACGCGGTCGTCGGGCTCGGAGGGGGCGATCGGCTGCCGGCGGATGTTCCGGTCAGGGTGCGGCTCGGCGAGCCCGGCTCCGGCCGCCTCGAGATGGACCTTGACCCCGGGCCGTCAGCGGGGGAGTGACGCCCCCAGGTTCCGGATCAGGTTGAGCCCCGCGTCGACCTCGCTCGTCGGCGCGTAGGCGCCCGGCATCAGGAAGCACGGCCGGCCCGCCAGAGCGACGCCCTCGAGCGTTCCCCACGGCTCCTCGAGGCTCCGACCGGCGGCCGCCTCCGCGGCGCGCTTCCAGACGAAGACGATCGCCGCCGGCCGCCAGACCGCGACCTTCTGCCAGAGCGGTCCGACGCCGGCGCGAAGCTGGGCGTCGGAGGCGTCGTCACGCGCGGTCGGCCGCTTGTGGAGATCGGTCAGGCCGTGCCCGGCCGCGACGAGCGCGTCATCCGCCGTCGGGATGTCGGCGTCGGCCGGCAGGATCTGCGCCCGCATCAACCGGCCCCAGAACGCCCGGCCGAGCTTGCCCTGGAAGTAGTGCCCGGCCTCGACGCTCACCGGCGACGGGTTCAGCCCGACGAACAGCAGCTTGCCGCGGAGGGGCGGGAGATCCGCGAGCGTCTCGGTCGCCACGCCATCGATGACGATCGTCGTCCGGTGCGAGCCGGGGCCGGGCCGTTCGAGGAGCGCGGCAAGCTCGTCGGTCATCGCCTGGCCGCGCGGAACAGGGGAACGCTCAGGCCGGGCGGTCGTCCGGCGGCGGCGTCGTGGTCTCGCCGTCGCGGATCGTGGACGCCTCCTTGCGTGCCTCCTTGACGCCGCGCCCGAGCGCGGCGCCGATGCCGGGCAGCGTCTTCGGTCCCCGCCACACGAGGACGGCGATCAACGCGATGACGAGCACGACGAGGATGTCGCTCATGCGCGGATGGTACGCGCCTCAGGGCCGTTGGCGAAGCGCGACGGGGATGACGAGCCGGAACGCGGTTCGCTCGGCCGAGAACGCGACGACCTTGTTGTCGATGAGGCCGTGGTCGCGTGCCGCGGAGATGACCTCGACGTCGCGGAGCGTCGCGGTCTTGCCCTTCCGCCAAACGACCCAGATCGCACCGGCCTGCCGGATCCGCGATCGGAGCTCCGACAGGATCGCGAGCTCGTCGGTCGTGTCGGCCAGGAGGAGCACGACGTCGGTGTCGGGCTCCGGCGGTCCGTCGGTCACGTCGCTCGTCCTGTCGCCGATCATCGCCCGGATGATCGGCGCCTCCGGGTCCGCGTCGAGGTCGCCGACGATCGCGACCCGCATCCCGGGCCGGATCCCGAGCTTGTCGAGAAGCGGGGTGGTGTAGACGCGTTCCATCGCCGCTATCGTGCCATCCGTGCCCACCCCGCCACTGCTCGTCTTCGGCCCGCGCTCGGCGACGTACGACTTCGGGCCTTCGCATCCGCTGACGCCGCGACGGTTCGGCCCGGGGATCGACCTCCTCCGCGCGCTCGGGGCGGAGCCCGGGCTGGCGCCCGAGCCGGCCACGGACGAGGAGCTGCTCTGGTGCCACACACCGCACTACCTCGAGGTCGTGAAGCGGTTCGCGGACGAGTCGGCGGTCGCCGGCTGGCTGGAGGCGGAGGCGGGCATCGGCTCCGGCGGCGACGACCCGCCGTTCCTCGGGATGCACGAGGCGGCGGCGGCCGTCGCGGGCGGCTCGATCCGGGCGATGGAGGCGATCCTCCACGGCGACGTCGACCACGCGTTCCATCCGGGTGGTGGGCTGCATCACGCGATGCCGTCGCGGGCGTCGGGCTTCTGCATCTACGACGATCCGGCCCTCGCGATCGCCCGGGCGCGCCATGACGGTCTGCGAGTGCTGTACGTGGACCTCGACGTCCACCACGGCGACGGGGTCGAGGCGATCCATGCCCGCGACCCCGGGGTCCTGACCGTCTCGTTCCACGAGAGCGGCCGGTACCTCTTCCCGGGCACGGGGTTCGCCGACGAGATCGGGGAGGGCGACGCGGCCGGAACGGTGGTCAACGTGCCGCTGCCGCCGGACACCGGCGATGGCGCCTGGCTGGACGCGGTTGAGTCGCTCGTCCCGGACCTGGCGGCGGCGTTCGGGCCGGACGTCGTGGTCTCCCAGCACGGCGCCGACAGCCACGAATGGGATCCGCTCGCCCATCTCCGGAACACGGTGACGTCGATGGGGGCTGCGGCGCGGCTGGTCCACGATCTCGCTCACGAGCACGCGGGCGGCCGCTGGCTGGCGACCGGAGGCGGCGGCTATGACGTGTATCGCGTCGTGCCGAGAGCGTGGTCGCTGGTGTGGCTGGCGGCGGCGCACCGGCCCGTCCCCGACCAGACGCCGGCGGACTGGCGGGAGCGCTGGGCCGCGGAGGCCGCGCGCTACGGCCAGGCGCCGCTCCCGACGACCTTCGACGATCCGCCGACCGAGACGTCGCCGGCCACCGTCGAGGCGATCCGCCGGACGGTGGACGAGGTCCGTGCCGCGGTCCTGCCGCGCCTCGTCGCGCGCGGTCGATAGGCGCCAGTCCGGGAAGAAATCGAACGACCCGGTCGGCCGGCCGGGTCGTTCGCGCTTCGGGCGGACCGGGCTCAGGTCGTCGTCGGGGTCGAGACCGGCGCGGCGGTCTGCACCTCCGCGCGCCAGGGCACGCCGACGAGGGGGAGGAGGTACCGGTCGAGACCGATGTAGCCCGCGACCTTCCAGGCGAGGATCAGGCCGATCGCCATCGCGAACAGGACCGGGTTCGTCGACGCCGATCCGGCCAGCAGGTAGGACATGTTCATCGTCGCGCCGAAGAACGCGGCGAACCCGGTGAGGACGCCGAAGAGGAGTCCGAGCCCGACGAGGAGCTCGCCGAAGACGATCAGCCAGGCGAACCACGTGTAGGCGTTGTTCTGCAGGAGCAGGTTGAGGAAGTCCCGGTACCACTCGTAGGCGATCGGCGGGCGTCCCTGGTCCGGGAGGGCCACCGCCGCGGTCCAGTAGCCCTTGAGGGCGGCCCCGCCGTCCAGCCAGCCCGCTCCCGTGAACTTGCCCCAGCCCGCCTCGAGCCAGGAGAAGGCGAGGAACAGCCGGATCGGGAGCCAGAACCAGCCCGCCTGCGTGTTCGAGAACAGGTAGCGGGTGAACGCCGGCCCCTCGACCTGGACCTCCGTCGCGCCGGCGTCGTTCCGCTCCTGGAACATCAGGACGACGACCGCGAGGAAGAGGACCCAGAACGCGATCGTGACGATCACCTTGACGCCGTCGCCGATGCTGTCGGGTCGCCACCACGGGTTCACCAGCCAGAAGAGCAGGACGGCGGCGACGATCCCGAGGGTCGCCACCAGCTGCCGATTGCCGGACATCTCGGGTCCTCCGTGCGGAGCCTCATCGCACCGGGCCGGTGCGACCCTCTGCCATCGCGAGGATGGCCGTGCAAGACCTGACCGCGGAGGGTCGAACGGCTCGTCCTCACGGGCCGGATCACCCTCGACAGCCGAGCCCGCGGACGGACCCGCCGCGATTGTCCGCCCGCGTGTCCAGCCCCATTTCGAACGGGTGGTCGAAATGCCGCGCGACGCCTATACTCCGGAATCCCGTGGCCACCGTGACGCTCCCGCCCGACGAGCCCGCTCCCGGCGCCCCGACCGACGATCCGCTGGCGCCGTTCTCGCCCGCGGTCCGTGCCTGGTTCGAGAGCTCCTTCGCGGCGCCGACGCAGGCCCAGGCCGAGGGCTGGGCGGCGATCAGCAGCGGCCGGCACACGCTGATCCACGCCCCGACCGGCAGCGGCAAGACGCTCGCCGCGTTCCTCTGGACGCTGGACCGCCTGGCCGCCTCGCCGCCTCGCCCCGCTCCGACGAAGGCCCATCCCGGGAGCGTCCGCGTCCTGTACGTCAGCCCGCTCAAGGCGCTGACCTACGACGTCGAGCGGAACCTCCGCGCGCCGCTCGCGGGGATCGCCCTCGCGGCCGCCCGGCTGGGCCAGCCCGCCCCGGACATCACGGTCGCAAGCCGGACCGGCGACACGCCGGCGGAGGATCGGCGGAACCTCGCCCGCCGCCCGCCGGACATCCTGATCACGACCCCCGAGTCGCTCTACCTGATGCTCACGAGCCAGGCCCGCGACGTCCTCGCCGGCGTCGAGCACGTGATCGTCGACGAGGTCCACGCGATCGCCGGCTCGAAACGTGGCTCCCACCTGGCGCTGACCCTGGAACGCCTGGAGCACCTGATCGACGGCCGCGAGGGGTCCAGGCCCCCGCAGCGGATCGGGCTCAGCGCGACCCAGCGCCCGCTCGAGACGATCGCACGGTTCCTCGGCGGTGCCGGACCCGACCGCGAGGTGACGATCGTCGACGCCGGCGCCCGAAAGGCCCTGGACCTCCAGGTCGTCGTCCCGATCGACGACATGACGAAGCCCGGCGAGATCCTGCCGCTGGACGAGCAGCCGGGTGGGCCCGCCACGAACCCCGAGGCGCGGGTCAGCATCTGGCCGGCGATCCACCCGCGGATCCTCGAGCTGATCCGGGCCCACCGCAGCACGATCGTCTTCACGAACAGCCGCCGCCTCAGCGAGCGCCTCGCGCAGCGCCTCAACGAGCTCGCCGGGGAGGAGCTTGTCCGCGCCCACCACGGCTCGATCGCCCGTGAGCAGCGTGTCCAGATCGAGGAGGACCTGAAGGCCGGGCGCGTCCCGGCGATCGTCGCGACCAGCTCGCTGGAGCTCGGGATCGACATGGGGGCCGTCGACCTCGTCATCCAGGTCGAGAGCCCGACATCGGTCGCCCGCGGCCTCCAGCGGGTCGGGCGGGCCGGTCACCAGGTCGGCGCGCCGTCGAAGGGCGTGATCTTCCCGAAGTACCGCGGCGACCTGCTCGAGGCGGCCGTCGTCACGCGGAGGATGCACGAGGGCGCGATCGAGGCGACGGCGATCCCGCGGACCCCGCTGGACGTGCTCGCCCAGCAGCTCGTCGCGATGACGGTCATGGACTCCTGGACCGTCGACGAGCTGTACCGGACCGTGATCCGGGCCAACCCGTACGAGACGCTGAGCCGCGAGGTCCTCGAAGGCGTCCTCGGGATGCTCGCAGGCGCCTACCCGTCCGACGAGTTCGCCGAACTGAAGCCGCGTCTCCTCTGGGATCGGACGACCGACGTCGTGACCGGCCGGCGGGATGCCCGGGTGGTCGCGGTGACGAGCGGCGGGACGATCCCGGATCGCGGGCTGTTCGGCGTCTTCATGGTCGGCGAGGCCGGGACGCCCGGTCGGCGGGTCGGCGAGCTCGACGAGGAGATGGTCTACGAGAGCCGCGTCGGCGAGGTGATCACCCTCGGGGCGAGCAGCTGGCGGATCGAGGAGATCTCGCACGACCGCGTGACGGTCTCGCCCGCGCCCGGCGTGCCCGGCAAGCTGTCGTTCTGGCATGGCGACGCCGTCGGCCGGCCGATCGAGCTCGGGCGGGCGCTCGGATCGTTCGTCGGCGAGGCCGAGGCCGATCTGGCCCGGGGAGCCCGTGGACGCTCGGCGGTCATCGCCAGGCTCCGCGAGCACCACGACCTCGACGAGCTCGCGGCGGAGAACCTCGTCGCCTATCTCGAGGACGAGCGCGATGCCACCGGTGCCCTGCCGACCGATCGGCGGGTCGTGGTCCAGCGCTTCCGCGACGAGCTCGGCGACTGGCGGCTGGTGCTCCTCACGCCGTTCGGTGGCCGGGTCCACGCGCCGTGGTCGCTCGCGATCGAGGCGCGGCTGAGCGAGCGGCTGGCCGGCGAGGTCCGGACGATCTGGTCCGACGACGGGATCGCGATCCGCCTGCCGGATGGCGACGACGTGGTCGAGCCCGCGATGACGGCGCTGTTCCCGGATCCCGAGGAGATCGAGGACGTCGTCGTCGGCCAGGTGGCCTCGTCCGCGCTGTTCGCGTCGCGGTTCCGGGAGAACGCGGCCCGGGCCCTGCTGCTCCCGCGGCGGCGGCCCGGCACCCGGACGCCGCTCTGGCAGCAGCGCCAGCGGGCCGCCGACCTGCTCGCCGTCGCGAGCCGCTACGGGAGCTTCCCGATCCTCGTCGAGACGTACCGCGAGGTGCTGTCGGACGTCTTCGACCTGCCCGCCCTGCGCGACGTGCTCGGGGGCATCGACCGGCGGGAGATCGCGATCCACAGCGTGGAGACGCCGCGGGCCAGCCCGTTCGCGAGCTCCCTCCTGTTCGACTACGTCGCGGCGTACATGTACGACGGCGACGCGCCGATGGCGGAGCGGCGGGCCGGCGCGCTCACGCTGGATCGCGACCTGCTCCGCGAGCTGCTCGGGCAGGAGGAGCTCCGCGAGCTGCTCGACCCGGATGCGCTCGGGGACCTCGAGCTCGGTCTCCAGGCCCTGACCGACGACCGGAAGGCAACGACGATCGACCAGCTCCATGACCTCCTCCGCCGCCTGGGCGACCTGTCGGCCGACGAGATCGGCGCCCGATGCGAGGGCGGCGCGGCGACCGGCGACGCCTGGCTGACCGAGCTGATCGCCACGCGCCGCGCCGTCCCCGCCCGGATCGCCGGCGCGGACCGCTGGATCGCGATCGAGGACGTGGCGCGCTACCGCGACGGCGTCGGTGTGTCACCGCCCACGGGCGTTCCCGACGCGTTCCTGGTGCCGGCGTCGGGCGCGCTCGATGGGCTGCTTGCCCGGTTCGCCCGAACCCACGGCCCGTTCGTGACCCGCGAGCCGGCGGCCCGCTGGGGCCTGCCGCAGGGCGTCGTCGACGACGGCCTGGAGCGGCTGCTGGCGAACGGCACGATCCTTCGTGGCGAGTTCCGCCCGGGTGGTGCCGAGCGCGAATGGATCGACCCGGACGTCCTTCGCCTGCTCCGCCGCCGCTCGCTGGCCCGGCTGCGCCGGGAGGTCGAGCCCGTGGACCGGGCCGCGTATGCTCGGTTCCTTCCGGCGTGGCACGGCGTGGCAGCCGTTGGCGAGGATCCGGCGCCGCTCCGCCAGCACGCGGCCCTGGAGCGTCTCGCCGAGGTCGTCGAGCAGCTCGCCGGGGTTGCGTTGCCGGCGTCCGTGCTGGAGCGCGACATCCTGCCCGCGCGCGTCCCCGGCTACCAGCCGCGCCTCCTCGACGAGCTCGGCGCGATGGGGGAGGTGGCGTGGATCGGACGAGGGAGCCTGGGCCGCGACGATGGGCGGATCGTCCTCGTCCGGCCCGGGCGCGAGGTGCTCCGTCCGGCTCCGGACGTCACCGCCGATCGCCCGGCCGAGCCGCGGCACGAACGGATCCGCGAGCACCTCGCCGGCCGCGGCGCCTCCTTCTACCGCGAGCTGTACGCGGCCGCGGGCGGCGGCTCGGACCGGGAGGTCCTCGACGCCCTCTGGGATCTCGTCTGGGCCGGCGAGGTCACGAACGACACGTTCGCCCCGCTCCGGGCGCTCCGCTGGAAGCGATCCGCTCGTGACGTCCGCCGCCGCCCGGGTCGCCTGACCTCGCTCGGTCCACCGGAGGCCACCGGCCGGTGGTCGCTCGTCGAGCCGGCACCGGGCACGCCGACGGAGCGGGTCCATGCCACGGCGCTCGCCCTGCTCGATCGCCAGGGGATCGTCACGCGTGACGGCGTCGCCGGCGAGGGGATCGAAGGCGGGTTCGCGGGGGTCTACCCGGTGCTCCGGGCGCTGGAGGAGGCCGGCCGGATCCGGCGCGGCTACTTCGTCGACGGTCTCGGGGCGGCCCAGTTCGCGCTCGCCGGCGCGATCGAGCGGCTGCGGGCGCTCCGCGAGCCAGCGCGCGGTCCGGACGAGCGCGTGATCCACCTGCTGGCGTCGGCCGATCCATCGAACCCGTACGGCGCGGCGATCCCGTGGCCGCGTCGCGGCGAGGACGACCGCCGGCCACTGCAGCGGGCCGCGGGCGCGTACGTGGTTCTGGTCGACGGAGTCGCCGCCCTCTACGTCGAGCGCGGCGGCAGCACGCTCCAGGTCCTGCCCGCCGCCGACGATCCGGAGATCGCGGTCGCGGCGGCGCGGGCGCTGGGCGGCCTCGTCGTGGACGGCCGCAGCCGCGAGCTCGTCCTGACGAAGGTCGACGGCGGACCGATCGGCGACGCGCCGTTCCGGGAGCACCTCGCCGCGGCGGGGTTCGTGCCCGGCTATCGCGGCCTCGTCCTTCGCGCGGCGCGCTGACCGCCGCCCGCGATGCCCGAGGGCGACACCCTCCACCGGACGGCCGCCGGCCTCGCGCCGTATCTCGTCGGGCGACCCGTCACGGCCGCCCGCGCCCGAGCCGGCGGCGGGCCAAAGGTCGAGCGGATCGTCGGGGCGACGATCGAATCCGTCGAAGCCAACGGCAAGAACCTGCTGATCCGGTTCGACAACGGCCTCGAGCTCCGGACGCACCTCCGGATGACCGGCTCGTGGCACCGCTACCGGCCGGGCGAGCGATGGCGCCGGCCGCCGGCGCGGGCCCGGCTCGTCCTCGAGGTGCCCGGCGCCGTCGCCGTCTGCTTCGACGCTCCGGTGATCGAGCTGTTCGACGGGCGCGCCGAGGCGATCCATCCGACGCTCGCCCGGCTCGGGCCGGACCTCCTGTCCGACGACTGGGGTCCTGCGGCCGCGGCCGAGGCCCATCGCCGGCTCCGCGATCCGGCACGGGCCGCGCTGACGATCTCCGAGGCGCTGCTCGACCAACGGGCGCTGGCGGGGATCGGCAACATCTGGCGGAACGAGACCCTCTTCGCGGAGCGGGTGAACCCGTGGACCCGCGTCGCGGACGTCGACGACGAGACGCTCGACCGGTTGATCGCGCGTGCCCGTGACCTGCTCCGGCGGAGCGTCGCGACCAGGCCGGGCGGGATGCCGATGTTGGTCTACCGGCGGGCCGGACGGCCCTGCCGTCGCTGCGGCACGCTCGTCCGGTCCGCGCCGCTCGCCGCCGCGATTCCGCGGACGACGTACTGGTGCCCGGCCTGCCAGCCGGACGGGAGGGGAGCGGATGACGGTGATCGACGTCCGGTGTGACGGAGGCCGCGACGACGGCTGGCTCTGTACGGTGACCCTGCGGGAGGCCGACCGCGACGTCTCGAGCCACCAGGTCCGCGTGCCGGCGGCGATTCTCGACCGTCTCGCGCCCGGCAGCGGCGACCCGGCGCGCCTCGTCGAGGCCTCCTTCGCCTTCCTGCTCGAGCGGGAGTCGCCGCAGTCGATCCTGCCCTCCTTCGAGCTGTCGGAGATCGGCCACTACTTCCCGGAGTACGAGACCGAGATCCGCCGGCGGTTCGCGGCGACCTGACGCGGTGCGACCGCCGCGTATCATCGCGGCCGTGTGCGAGCACTACGTGGCCCGATCCGCCGAGCCGTTCCGCATCGACGAGCTCTGGCCGTTCACCGGGCGGCTCGAGCACTTCGGGATGGCCGGATTCGGCTGGGGCGCCGCCTGGCTGACGCCCGACGGGACGATCGGGACCTACCGCGACGTCCGATCCTTCGCTGACGATCCGGGCGCGGTCCGCGTCGGCGCCGACGAGACGACGAGCCTTCTCGTCCATCTCCGCCGCCCCTCCAAGCTCTCGACCCTCCAGCTCGCGGACACCCAGCCGTTCGACGATCCCGCCGGCCGCTTCGCCTTCAGCCACAACGGCGACCTCCAGCAGATCGCGGCCGCTCGCGGTCGCTACCTGGCGCAGGGCCGGATCCACGGCCGCGCCGACACGGAGGTCGGGGCCCGCTGGCTCGAGGACACCTGGGACGACTGCCCGAGCGCCGCCGCCGCGCTCCGCGAGCTCCATCGGACGTTCCCCGGGAAGTCGAACCTCGCGACCCTGGCCCGCGACGGATCCGTCGCCCACTACGCGGGCAACGAGGAGAATCCGGTCTTCAGCTTCCGGCTCGGGCGGATCGGGGTGGTCTCGACCGCCCTCTATTCGATCGACCGGTCGCTGTTCCAGCTCGCGGCGAGGGGTGTCGAGGAGCGACGGCTCGTCCGGCCCGGCGTCGCCGTCGAGCTCGCGCCGGACGGGAGCGCCGCAGCCGCCTGACGGCCCGGAGGGCCTGTTCCGTCCGCGGGGGC
>DATBPR010000582.1:0-7340 GCA_036561285.1 Candidatus Limnocylindrales bacterium
AGCCGGCGATCGCGAGGATCGCCAGCGCCGCGATCCCGGCCGCCCAGACGCCCATCGGCGTCCCGCGGTCCTCGTCGTCCGTATCGATGGGCTGGAAGGGCGGCGGCTCCTTCGGCGGCGAGCCCGATGCGTAGGCGTCCGGGGCATAGGGGATCGCGTTGGGATTGGCGCGGGCGGTCGCGCTCGTGATCGCGGACGCAGTGGCGACGCCTGCGACCGCGGCCGCGGCGGCCGTTCCCGGCACGGCCGTGCCGCCGAGGAAGGCCTCGAGCGCAGCGGCCATGGACGAGGCCGCGGACCAGCGATCGGCGGGCTCCGTGGCGAGCGCCTTGCGATCGATCGCCACCAGGTCGGCCGGGAGCCCGGCGCGCAGCGCGTTCGGATCCGGCGGCGGGCCGGACAGCCGCGCCATCGCGACGGCGGCGGCCGTGTCCGCCTCCCACGGCCGGTGCCCCGTGAGGAGCTCGAACAGGACGATCCCGAGCGAGAAAATGTCGGACGACGGGGTGGTCTGGTCGCCGCGGGCCTGCTCGGGACTGAAGTAGTGGACCGAGCCGAGCGTCGTGCCCGGCAGCGTCATCTGCGCCTCGGCGACCGCCCGGGCGATCCCGAAGTCGGCGACCTTCACCCTGCCGTCGCGGTCGATCATGATGTTGCTCGGCTTCACGTCCCGATGGACGATCCCCCGCTGGTGGGCGGCCTGGAGGGCCCGAGCCGCCTCGGCGGTGATCCGGGCGGCCTGGCGCGGCGGCAGCGCGCCGGTCCGCTTGACGATCGAGGCGAGATCTTCGCCGTCGACGAGCTCCATCACGATGAACGGCCCGGCCGGGTCCTGGCCGTAGTCGTAGACCGCGACGATGTTCGGGTGGTTGAGCGACGCCGCCGACTGGGCCTCCTGGCGGAAGCGCGAGCCGAAGTCGGGGTCCCGGCCGTACTCGGGGCGAAGGATCTTGACCGCGACGTCGCGGTCCAGCTGGTTGTCGTGGGCGCGGTAGATCCGGGCCATCCCGCCCTGGCCGAGCAGCTCGACCAGGCGGTATCGGCCGCCGAGGATCGTCCCGATCTCGCTCACGCGTTGCCCCTCCCGTGCGGCGTCGCGGAACCGGTCCCCGATCGCTCGAACGCCGGGCGCGGCACCGCGGTCCGCGATCGTACCGTACGGCTTCGTCCGGCCCGGAGACGGCCGGCACGCGCGAGTCGCGTCGCGACCGTCGTCAGATCTCGAGCCCCTGGAGGTATTGGCGGAACTCCGGGGCGAGGTCCGGCCGCTCGAGGGCCAGCTCGACGGACGCCTTCAGCCAGCCCATCGTGGTGCCCGCGTCGTAGCGGACGCCCTCGAACTCGTAGCCGTAGACCGCCTGCTCCTCCATGAGCGCCTCGATCGCGTCGGTGAGCTGGATCTCGCCGCCGGCGCCGCTCTGGGTCTGTTCGAGCTTGTCGAAGATCTTCGGGGTCAGGACGTAGCGGCCGATGATCGCGAGGTCCGAGGGCGCGTCCTCCGGGTCCGGCTTCTCGACGAGCCGGCTGACCTTGTGGAGCCGGCCGTGGTTGAGGGCCCCCTCGACCTCCTCGCCGGCGATGACGCCGTAGCGCCTGGTGTCCTCGTGGGGCACCTCCATCACCGCGACGATCGACGCGTGGGTCTGGTTGTAGGCGTGGATCAGCTGGCCGATGCACGGCCGGTCGCCGACGACGACATCGTCGCTGAGGATCACCGCGAACGGCTCGTGGCCGACGACCTCCTTCGCGACGAGAACCGCGTGACCGAGGCCGAGCTGCTCCTTCTGCCGGACATAGGTGATCTGGGCGAGATCCGAGATGTGCCGGATCTGGCGCAGCATCTCGATGTCGCCCTTCTCCTCGAGCAGGTGCTCCAGCTCGTAGGAGGTGTCGAAGTGGTCCTCGATCGCCCGCTTCTGGCTCGAGGTGACGATGATCACCTGCTCGATGCCGGCGGCGACCGCCTCCTCGACGGCGTACTGGATGACCGGCTTGTCGACGAGCGGCAGCATCTCTTTCGGCTGCGCCTTCGTGGCGGGGAGGAACCTCGTGCCCCAGCCGGCGGCAGGGAAGACGGCCTTGCGAACGCGCATCGAACCTCGGCATGGACGGAGATGGTGAGTGCCCGAGGATACCATCGGGCCCCGCCCCGTCCGCCTCGGTGCCCGGCCGGCGGTCAGCGCCCGGCGGCGGACTCCCCGGCCGGCGGCAGGGATCGGGCGAAGCGGCCCACGACCGCCGTGAACGCCTCGGGCTGATCGAGGTTGCTGCGATGGCCCGCCCCCCGGATCAGGACCCGGCGAACGTCGCCGCCGGTCGCTGCAAAGGCCCGCTCGCCGACCCGGAACAGCAGGTCCCGCTGGCCGTTGACGAGGAGGATCGGGCCGCCGTAGCGGGCGAGGGACGGACGGAACCGATGCCCGATCAGGGCCGAGACCGCGGCGGACCCGCCACGGAACCACCAGCCACCCTCGACGATCGGGTCGACGAGCTCGGCCCGATAGCGACGCCGGAAGGTCCAGGTCTGCGATCGTGCCAGCCAGGTCGCGGGCACGCGCCGGTACGCGATCGCCAGGGTGCGGAACGGAACCCCGACGAGGCCGACCGGATCGACGGTCGCGCCCGCGATGACGAGGCCGGCGACTCGCTCCGGCCACCGCGCGGCGACCTCCATCGCGACATAGCCACCGAGCGACAGCCCGACGAGAACGGCGCGTCCGTCCGGGAGGCCGGCGATCGTCGTCGCGACCTCGGACGCTGCGCCTTCCAGCGTGAACGGCCGACCGGCCGCGGCGCCGTGGCCCGGCAGGTCGACCAGCACGCACCGGAACTCCTCCCCGAGGGCGTCGGCCTGGGCGCGCCACTGCGCGCCGCTGAGTCGCGTCGCGTGGAGGAAGACGATCGTCTGCCGACGGTCAGTCATGCACCAGCTTGCGCTCGACGGCGTAGAGCGCGGCCTGGGTCCGGCTCTGGAGCTCGAGCTTGCCGAGGATGTTCGAGACGTGGGTCCGGGCCGTCCGCTCGGTGATCCCGAGCTCGGTCGCGATCTCCTTGTTGCTCCGGCCGTGGCCGACGAGGCTGAGGACCTCGAGCTCGCGCTCGGTCAGCGCCTCGACCGGCCGCACATCGTTCCGCGACCGCATGCCCTTCGCGAGGATCCGGGCCGCCGCCGGATCGAGATGGACCTCGTCGTTGTGGGCCGCCCGGATGGCCGCCGCCACGTCGTCCGCCTCGGCGTCCTTGAGGATGAACCCGCTGGCACCGGCCTCGAGCGCCGCCAGGACCTTCTCCTCCTCGATGAACGAGGTCAGCGCGACGATCTGGACGGCCGGCTGGGAGGACTTGATCGCGCCGATCGCGGCGATCCCGTCGAGCTGGGGCATGACGATGTCCATCAGGATCACGTCGGGGACGAGCTCGGCGCTCCGCTCGATGCCCTCGACCCCGTTCTCGGCCTCGCCGACGACCTCGATGTCGTCGAGAAGCTCGAGGTAGCCACGGAGGCCCCGGCGGACGACGCCATGGTCGTCGACGAGGAGGACCCGGATCGGTGCGCCGGTGCCGCCTCCCGCCTCGCGGGCTGGATCGACCCTGCTCGTCATCCCCTCACCTCCCTCCCGGCGTCGGCATCCATCGTCGCGGATCGCGCTCAGCCGTGCTCGACCGATGGGACCGCCGCCGGCTCCATGGTCTCGCCCACGGGCGCGCCGCGCTGGAGGAGGATCGCTGCGCCGAGGATCGCGATGCCGCCGGCGACCTGGACCGGGGTCAGGGCCTCGTGGAGGAGCAGCGCGGCGAGGGTCACCCCGACCAGCGGCTCGAACAGCATCAGGATCCCGGCACGGGTCCCGCCGATCGCCCGGATGCCGGTCAGGAACAGGATCGACGGGATGCCCGCGGCGAAGACGCCGGTGAACGCCACGATCGCCAGGGCGCCGGGCTGGGCGATCACCACGCCGAGCGGTCCGCCGGTAGCGGCCGTCGCGATCGCGCAGGCGACGGCCGTGGCGCCGATCGCCCACGCCATGGCCTGCTCGGCCGGGACGGTCGTGAATCGGCCCCGGCTGACCGTCACGAAGACGACCTGCCAGGCTGCAGCGACCAGCCCGAGCAGGACGCCGAGCGGGTGGATCGTCACGACGCCGCCGGAGGTCAGGCCGCCCGCCACCACGAGGACCATCCCGGCGAGGGCGAGGACCAGGGCGGCGACCCGCGTGCCGTCGAGCCGCTCGTGGCCGAGCGCGACGGCGACGACGGCGACGAGGGCCGGGTACGTGTAGAACGCGAGGAGGGCGATCGCGATCGTCGTCAGGTCGAAAGCGAAGAACATCGCGACGTTGAGGCCGATCGCGGAGGCGGCGATCGCGACGAGGCCGATCTGGTCCGACGCCGGCAGCCGTCGCGGGTCGATGAACGCGACGCCCTGACGCGCCCGAGCCCAGATCACGACGAGGACGCAGAGCAGGCCGAACGTCGCCCGCCAGGCGACGAACGACAGCGGATCGAAGCCGGCGTCGTACGCGAACCGGGCCAGCGGCCCGAGCAGGCCGAAGCCGCTCGCGGCGACGACGACGGTCAGGGAGCCGAGGAGCAGCCTCCGGTCGCGCACCGGGGCATGGTACGGGCCGGGACCCGGCCGGACGTCAGCCGGACGCGTCCGCCGGACCGCCCGCGGCGGCCACCGGCGCCGGCGACGCGTCCTCGGGCGGGGGCATCGCGCCCTCCGGCTCGTGCCGCGCCCGGCGGAGCACGACGGAGGTGAACGGAATCCGGATCTCGCGGAACGCCTCGATCGAGACGAGGAAGCCGGCGAAGAGGAACAGCACGGCCAGGAACTTCCCGACCTCGAAGTAGTTCGTGACGCCGAACCGGTTCAGGGCGTCGCCGCCGCTGGCGAGGAAGCCGCCGACGGCGATGAGGATCGTCGCCGGGACCCGGCTGTGGAGCCTGCCGGCGAAGAGGGCCCGGATCGCTCGCGGCAGCGACGCCACGAAGTTCACGACGATCGCGACAATCGAGATGAGGAGGTTGAACAGGTACTGGTCGCCGGGTGCGGTCTCGTCGAGGCTGTAGGCGAGGACACGTTTCTTCGGCATGAACACGTAGGCCGAGAACAGGGCGCCGAGCGCGAGCGCGAAGCCGCCGGTGATGTTCATGAACGGCGTCAGGAGCCGGATCGTGCCCGGGAAGAGCTCGCCGGTCGGAGCGCCGGTTGCGGGATCGAGGGCGTAGCCGGGCGCCGCGATGGTGGTCGTCGCCATGAGGACGATCGAGAGGATCGTGGTGCCGATGACGGCCGCGCCGGCGAGCGCCGGCCAGCGATCGTTCTGGAAATAGGTCTCGACCGCCACGGCGAGCGCCAGGATGACCGCCCCGATCAGGTACAAGGTCGGCGCGCTGCCGGCGCCCGGGTAGTCGAACTTCTTCTGGGTGAGGAGGGTAAACACGCCTGCGAGAAGGAGGCAGACCGCGAAGGTGTAGCCGAACCGCGTCCGCGACAGCAGGAACGTCGTCCCGAGGCCGAGCCAGCCGGCCGTCCACATCGCGCCGGTGAGGTACCAGGTCCGGTACAGCAGCTCGTTCCAGCCGCTGGTGGCGCCGATCGCCTCGCAGCCGGAGGCGATCCCGTAGAACAGCATCCCGGCCGCCCAGACGAGCTGGAAGGGGCGGCGTCGCTCCCGCCACTGGTCGAGCAGCGCCAGCGCCATCACGAAGGCGAGGAGCGAGGTCAACGCCTGGATCGATCCGGCCGGCATGTCAGGCCTGTGCCTCCTGGTGGGTTGCGACGAGACGAAGCAGCAGCCGGTCGAGGAGCCCCGACGACCGGTCGTAGATGAGGCTCAGCCGATCGGGATCGAGGGCCCGGCGGCGGGCGATCGCGCCGAGCTCCTCGAGGAACGGCCGGCGGGCCGCGACGAACAGGCTGACCGCGTCGGCGAGCGGGATCCCGGCCGCCGCGACCCGGGTCGCGAGCGCATCGGTGGCGCCGACGGCCTCCCGCTCGGCTTCCTCCCGGTCCTCCTCGTCCATGGCGTCGAGATGGGCGACGAGTGCGGCCACGAGTGCCCGTCCATCGTCCCGGAAGGCCTCGCGGTCCGCGGTCGGGACGGCGTCGCGGATGCCCCCCGCGGTCGCGTCATCCTTGTAACCACGGCGGTAGGCCCGCGACAGTCGATCCGTCGTCGCGCCGAGGGTGGCGAGCCGGAGGGTCGCGTCGTGGCGCCGGGCCTGGAGGATCCGCTCGAGCGTCGCGCGCTCGAAGCGGCGATGGCCGCCGGCGGTCGTGAACGAGTCGATCCGGCCTTCGTCCGCCCAGCGCCGGAGGGTGTCGGGGTCGACGCCGAGGAGGCGGCTCGCCGGGCCCAGGGAGAGGGGGGCCTCGGTCGCGCGGGGACGGCTGGCGACAGGCACGGCCGGCAAGGCTCCGATGACGACAAATGTAGGTAAATCTGGGTCCGCCGGGCAGTCGGGACAGGCGGATTATCCGCGCCCCTCAGTCGAGCGTCAAACGGGCTCCGGCCGGCCCGCCCGCGACTGCGTTCGTCGCGCAGGTGTGCGTCAGCGCAAGGCGCGAGCGAGCACCAGAGCGAGCGGGCTCACACGCCCGTGAGCGAGAGGAGCGCAGGTCGCAACGCGGCGACGGCGTGCGAATGCACGACAGCCCTCATCAAGCAGGGATGAGCTCGTGATCGTCGCGATGGATGCCGTCACACAGGCCCCAGCGGATGGACGCGCCGTCGGCAGAGGGGACCGGGATCGGGCGCATGATCTCGCGGATCCGGCCCTTCCGGCAGAACAGGTAGCCGCGTTCGGCCATCCAGCGGCGCACGTGCGCTTCGTCCGAGTGGAACTCGAAGGGACCAGGGTTGATCTCCGGCGTCTCGTCCCAGGGCGCGGCGACCTCGGTCGAAACGATGTCGAGGACGTTCACTCGCCACGGGGTGCCCTCGATGACCTCCAGGCAGCCGTCGCAGCGCCGCGCGACGTTGTCCTGGACGACGGTCGGGATCCGGATCCCCATGATCTCCATCGCGCTCGATGGTAGCGCAGGGCGGGTGGCCATTCGCGCTCGCCCGACCGCGTGGGCCGCAGAACGTCGGGGGCGGTCCGGGATGGTGCCCCCAAGGGGATTCGAACCCCTGATCTCCACCTTGAAAGGGTGGCGTCCTAGGCCTCTAGACGATGGGGGCGAGGGCCGGCCGAGTGTAGCAGCGGCCTCCGCGGGAAGCCGTCGGCGGGGCCGGCCGCCAGGCCGGGCGGCCGTCAGACGGTCGGCGTCTGGCGGAGCAGGAGGAGGATGATCGCGGCGGCGAAGGCGGCGGCGGCGGCCAGCGCGGCGA
>DATBPR010000583.1:0-11104 GCA_036561285.1 Candidatus Limnocylindrales bacterium
CCTTGACCACGCGACCATTCGCGACGTCGAGGCAGGGGATGACGCGCCGGCGCAGCATCAGCCGGCTCCGGCGGCGACCGGAAGGGGATCCGCGGCGGGCCACGCGCCCGCGCGGAGCAGCTCGACGGCATTGGCGAGCAGGCGCAGACCGTCGGCGCCGCTCCGCTCGGGATGGAACTGGACGCCGAGGACGTGGCCGCGCGCGATCGCGCTGACGAAGGGCCGTCCGTGGCTGGTCGTGGCGAGCGTCAGGGTGTCCGCGTCCGGACCGACCGGGACGCCAGCGTACGAATGGACGAAGTAGAAGTCGGCCCCCGCGCGGATGCCCGCGAAGATCGGGTGGTCCCGGGTCCGCTCGACCTGGTTCCAGCCGATGTGGGGGAGGGTCGGGGCACCGTCGAGTCGGGCCGTTCGCCCCGGGAGGATGCCGAGGGTGGTGGCGCCATCCTCGTCGCTGCCCTCGAAGAGGAGCTGGAGCCCGAGGCAGATGCCCAGGAATGGCCGCCCGGCCTCGATCCAGTCCCGGATCGCCGTGACGAGCCCGCGGCGCTCGAGGCGGATCATCGCCGGTCCGGCGGCCCCGACCCCCGGCACGACGAGGAGGTCCGCGTCCCGGATCGCCTCCGGGTCCCGGGCGACGGACACCTCGGCGCCGACGCTTCCGAGCGCCTGGTCGATGCTCACGAGGTTGCCGGCGCCGTAGTCGACGACGGCAACGCGCGGACGGGCAGGGGCGCTCATGTCGAGCCCTTCGTGGATGCCACTCCCCGGCGACGCGGATCCGCGGCGACAGCGGCGCGGAGCGCCCGGCCGAGGGCCTTGAACGCGGCCTCGGCCAGGTGGTGGTCGTTCCGTCCGCTGCCCCGCACGTGGAGCGTGACACCGGACGTCCGGGCGAAGGCCTCGAGAGCGTGCTCGACCAGCTGCAGGCTCAGCTCGCCGGCCCGCTCCCCGCGGAACGGCAGGTCGATGACGGCGTACGGCCGCCCGCCGACGTCCACGACGGCCGTCGCGAGAGATTCGTCCATCGGCACGGTCGCGTCACCGAAACGTTCGATCCCGGCCCGGTCGCCGAGCGCCTCCGCGACCGCGGAGCCGAGGACGAGCGCGACGTCCTCGACGGTGTGGTGATCGTCGACGTGGAGGTCGCCGACGGCGCGAACGGTCAGGTCGAACAGGCCGTGATGGGCAAACGAGCCCAGGAGGTGGTCGTAGAAGCCGACGCCGGTCGCGACGTCCGCGACGCCGCTGCCGTCGAGGTCGATCTCGACCGTCACCTGGGTCTCGCGGGTGGCCCGGGCGACGGTCACCCGCCGGTCCACGCGGTCGCGCACGTCGACGACGCCGAGCGGGGTCGTCATGGCCGGTTCGCCTCGATCTCCCGGGCCGCCGCGATCAGCCGATCGTTGCCCGCGCGGTCGCGGATCGTCAGGCGCAGGCAGTGGGCAAGCGGATGCCCGGCCGAGAAGGTCCGCGGCACGAGTCCTCGCTCAAGCATGCCGGTCGCTGCGCCGGCCGCACGCTCGGGCGTTCCGAAGTCGACGAGGAGGAAGTTGGTCACCGACGGCCCGACGTCCCAGCCGGCGTCCCGGAGCTCGTGCGCCAGCCGCTCGCGCTCGGTGTCGACGCGGGCGACGTTCGCCTCCATGCCACGCGGGTCGGCCAGCGCCGCCGTGACGATCGAGACGCTCACCGTCGAGACGGAGCCCGGCGGACGATACGGGGCGATCCGGGCGATCGTCTCGGGCCGGGCGACGGCGAACCCGACGCGCAACCCGGCGAGGGCGTAGGCCTTGCTCGCGGTGCGGACGACGACGAGGTTCGGGTGCGTGTGCCGGAGCTCGAGCAGAGTGGCCGAGACGAACTCGGCATAGGCCTCGTCGAGGACGACCGTGGCCGGGGCTCGACCGGATGCGGTGGCATCGGCGGCGATCCCGGCGAGCAGATCGGCGATCGCGCCGGCCGGCTCGGCGCGGCCCGTCGGGTTGTTCGGGCTGCAGAGCCAGACGACTCCGGCCTCGGCGGCCGCCGCGCGTGTCGCGGCGAGGTCCAGGCGATAGCCCTCGTCCCTCCCGAGACGCGGGGCGTTCACGACGACCGCACCCCGCTGCTCGGTCACGACGCGGTACATCGCGTAGGTCGGAGCCGGAACCACGGCGCCGTCGCCGGGGCCGAGGAAGGTCTTCGCGCAGAGGTCGAGGATCTCGTCCGCTCCGGCACCGACGAGCAGCTCGTCCGTCCCGACGCCATAGACGCGCGCGGCGGTCTCCACGAGCCGGCGGTAGTCGGACGGCGGGTACTCGGACAGGGGCGACTCGAACCGGCCGCCGGCGAGGATCGATCCCGCGATCTCGGGCGGCGCGGGCGACGTGTTCAGGTCGAACCGGAGGACCTCGGCGACCGGGATGCCGTAGCGGGCCGAGACCTCTTCGTCGGTCGCCTCCCAGCTGTAGCTGGCGGGTTGCGTAGGCAGGATCGTGGTGACCGGGGTGGGGCTCATGGCCGCGGCTCCCTCGTCGCGAACCGCACCTCGACGGCGTTCCGGTGTGCCGTGAGCCCCTCCGCTGTCGCGAGCCGGCTGACGGTCTCGCGGATCGCCGCGAGTCCCTGTTCGTCCACCCGCTGCACCTGCGTGTACCGGCCGAACGCCGCGACGCCCAGCGGGTCGCAGGCCCGGGCCAGCCCGCCGGTCGGCAGGACGTGGTTCGCGCCCGTCGCGTAGTCGCCGGCGGATTCCGGCGCCCAGCGTCCGACGAAGATCGAGCCGGCGTGCCGGACGCGGGCGGCGACGTCCTCGGCGTCCCGGCAGTCGATCGACAGGTGCTCCGGCGCGTAGTCATCGACGAAGGCGATCGCGGTCGCCAGGTCCGGCGCAAGGGCGATCCGGCCGTGGGCCGCGAGCGCCCGGGTCAGGATCTCGCGCCGGTCGAGCCGTGGGAGCAGCTCGGCGATCTCCCGCTCGACGGCATCGGCGAGCCTGGCGCTCGTCGTCACGAGGATCGCCGGGGAGTCCGGGCCGTGCTCTGCCTGGGTCACGAGATCCGCGGCGACGGTCAGCGCGTCGGCGTCGTCGTCGGCGAGGACCATCCCCTCCGAGGGCCCCGCTGGGAGGTCGATGCCGACGAACCCGGCGACCTCGAGCTTCGCGGCGGTGACCCAGGCGTTGCCGGGGCCGACGATCCGGTCGACAGGCTCGAAGACTGCGTCGGTCCCGTCCTCCGTCCAGCCGAAGGCGAGGCCGCCGACGGCCTGCGCGCCACCCGCGACGAGGAGCGCATCGACGTCGAGCAGGCCCGCGGCGCCAAGCAATACCGGATCGACGGACCCGTCCGGGGCAGCCGGCGAGGCGACGACGACCGACGCGACCCCAGCGACCCGGGCGGGCACGACCGTCATGACGAGCGAGGACGGATACGGCGCCGATCCACCGGGCACGTAGCAGCCGACGCGGTCGAGCGGCAGCCAACGCCGTTCGACCTCGACGCCCGGTGTCACGGTCGTTCGGGTCGAAGTCGGTCGCTGGACCTCGGCGACGCGCCGGACGTGGTCGATCGCCTGCTCGAGGGCTGTGCGGTCGCGCGGATCCAGTCGATCGACGGCTGCCCTCAGCTCGCTCCGATCGAGGATCAGCCGGCTGTCGGCGAGCCCGCCGCCGAACCGCGCGTTGTCTTCGCGGATCGCGGTCGCGCCGCGCGACCGGACATCGGCAAGGATCGACCGAGCGCCCGCGCGGACCTCCTCGTCGGGGACCGCGCCCCGCCGGCAGAGGGCCTGCCGTTCGGCAGCGCCCGCAGGATCGTCCGAGGCCAGGTCGAGGCGGCGCAGCCGGAGAGCATCGCCGGCGGCCCCCGGGGCCTCGAGCGGACGGACGCTCACGGGACGATCTTCTCGATCGGGAGGACGAGGATCCCCGACGCCCCGGCGGCTTTGAGCCTCGGCAGGAGGCTCCAGACATCGTCGGCGCCGACGACCGCGTGGATGGCGATCATTCCGGCGTGCGCCAGCGGAATGACCGAAGGCGATTCGAGCCCGGGCAGGAGCGTCTCGAGCTCCGCGAGGTGGGTCGCGGGCGCGTTCATCATCAGGTACTTCCGGTCGCGGGCGGCGATCACCGCGCTGAGCATCGTGTCGACCGCGGCGATCTCCCCGGCGCGCGCGACCTGCGCGGTCGGGTTCGCGATGAGGATCGCCTCCGACGAAAGAACGTCGGCGATCGGGCGGAGGCCGTTCATCACGAGGGTCGAGCCCGTCGAGACGAGGTCGACGATCGCCTCGGCCAGGCCGAGACGTGGGGCGACTTCGACCGCGCCGGAGATCGAGATGACATCGACGGGGATGCCGGACCGCTCGAAGAACCGGCGCGTGGTGTTCGGATGGGCGGTGGCAACGCGTAGGCCGGCGAGCTCGTCGACGTTCCGGTACGGGCTGTCGGCGGGCACCGCGGCCGCGAGCCGGCACTGTCCGTAGCCAAGCGAGCGCAGATGGGGCAGCTCGGCGCCGGTCTCGGCGAGGAGGTCCTCGCCGGTGACGCCGAGATCGGCGACGCCGTCGCCGACGAACTCGATCACGTCGTTCGTCCGGACGAACAGGATGTCGAGGTCGAAGTTGCGGACGCGGGCGACGAGGCTCCGCTCGTGCTCCTCGAACACGAGGCCCGCGTCCCGCAGGAGCTGGACAGTCGGCTCGACCAGGCGGCCCTTGTTGGGCACGGCCAGCCGCAGGCGCTCGCGCGTCTCGAGGGCGGTCACGACTCGCGACCGGCGGGGTAGGGGACGCCGGCCTCACGGGCGGCGGCCAGCCGTTCCAGCGCCTGGCGGTAGCCGCCCTCGCCGTGATTGAGCCAGTTCGCGATCCGGGTGATGGTCGCCGTGCTGGCTCCGGTCTCGCGCGAGATCGAGGCGTAGTGCTCGCCCTGGTCGAGCCGCCGGACGACGGCCCAGCGCTGGGCGAGATCGCGCAGCTCGCCGAGGGTGCAGAGATCGCGCAGGAACCGGGCCGCCTCGGCCTCGTCCTCGAGGCGGAGGAACGCGCCGATCAGCTCCTCGACGTCTCCCGTGCGCCAGTCGTCCATCCGTGCTTGCTCCCGCGGCCTCCGCGCCGCCTGCGATCTGGCCGTCGTATTAGCGTGCTAGCATGGTAGCGTGATAGGAGAGCAGGCGTCAACGTTCGATCTGCTGCCGGCGATCGACCTCCGTGGCGGGCGGGTCGTCCGCCTGGAGCAGGGGGCGTTCGATCGCGAACGGACCTACGGCGACGACCCGGCGGAGGCCGCGCGGAGCTTCGCCGCGGATGGGGCGCGCTGGATCCACGTGGTCGACCTGGACGGAGCCCGGAGCGGGGCTCGCACGGACGAGGACACCCTGCGTGCGGTGATCGACGCCGCACAGGACGCCGGGCAGGGAACGCGGATCCAGGCCGCCGGTGGCATCCGGGACGAAGGCGCGGCGCGAGAGGTCCTCGCGGCCGGCGCCGCGCGCGTCGTGCTCGGAACGTCCGCGCTGCGTGACGCGGATCTGGTCGCGACCTTGATCGACCGCCATGGCCCGGCCGCGATCGCCGTGGCCCTGGACGTGCGCGACGGCCGTGCCCTCGGCGACGGCTGGGTCGAGGACGCCGGCGGACCGGACGTGGACGACGCGGTCGAGCGCCTCGCGGAGGCCGGCGTCGCGACCTTCGTCGTCACGGCGATCGCCCGCGACGGTCTGCTCGGCGGACCGGACCTCGACCTGCTCGGCCGCGTGCTGGCATCGACTCGCGCCACGGTGATCGCCTCGGGCGGGATCGCCACGGTCGCGGATCTCGTCGCCGTTCGCGACCTGGGCTGCAGCGGCGCGATCGTCGGGCGGGCGCTGTACGAGGGGCGGTTCACCGTCCCGGAGGCGCTGGCTGCGCTGGCGACCGGCTAGCGAGCTCGGCGGGCCACAGCGAAGCGTCAGGCCGCGGTGAGGCGTCAGGCCGCGGCGGGGCGACGGGCCCGTCTCGCGCCGTCAGTGGTGGGCGCCGGCCGCCTCGGTCTCCTTGCGATGGCTCTCGATCACCTTCTCGGCGAGGTGCTGCGGTACTTCTTCGTAGTGGTCGAGCGTCGAGGTGAACGTGCCCCGTCCGCGCGTCATCGACCGCAGCTCCGTCGCGTACGAGAAGAGCTCGGCCTGCGGGACGGTGGCCTGGACGATCTGGATCCCGTCGCCGGAATCCATCCCGAGGACCCGGCCGCGCCGCGTGTTCAGGTCGCGGTTGACGTCGCCCATGTACTCCTCGGGGACGCGGACCTCGACCGCCATGATCGGCTCGAGCAGGGCCGGCTTGCAGTCCATCACGCCCTTCTTCAGGGCCATCGACGCCGCAATCTTGAACGAGAGCTCGTTCGAATCGACCGTGTGGAACGACCCGTCGTACAGCGTCGCCTTGAAGTCCGACAGCGGGTAGCCGGCGATGACGCCCTCGGCGGCCGTCTCGCGGATGCCCTTCTCGATGCCGGGGAAGAAGCCCTTCGGCACGGAGCCGCCGACGACCTTCTCGGCGAACTCGACGCCGCCGCCCGGGTTCGGCTCGATCGTCAGCCAGACGTGGCCGAACATCCCGTGGCCGCCGGTCTGCTTCTTGTACTTGCCCTCGACCTGGGTCTTGCCGCGGATCGTCTCCTTGTAGGGGACCTTCGGCTGGCGGGTCAGGATCGCCGCGCCGAACTTCCGCTTCAGCCGCTCGCCGATCACCGCGATGTGGGCGTCGCCCATCGCAAGCAGCAGCTGCTCGCCGGTCGGCGACCGCTCGACCCGCGCAGTCGGCTCCTCCTCGAGCATCCGCTGGAGAGCGGCGCCCATCTTGTCGAGGTCGGCCTTCGTCTGGGGCTCGATCGCGACCGACAGGGACGGGTCCGGGAAGTCGATCGGCGGCAGGATGACCGCCTTCTCGCGGACCGACAGGGTGTCGCCCGTCTCGGTCGCGGCGAGCTTGGCCACCGCTCCGATCTCCCCGGCCTGGAGCTCGCCGATCGGCTCCTGCTCCTTGCCGTGCAGGAGGAGGAGCTGGCCGATCCGCTCGTCCTCGTCGCGGTTCGGGTTCCACGCGTGGGCCTGGCTGTGGAGGGTGCCGCTCAGGATCCGAAGGTAGGTCAGCCGTCCGACGAACGGGTCTGCGGCCGTCTTGAACGCCCGGGCGACGAGCGGGCCGCTCGGGTCCGGGGTGATCGTCACCGGGTTGCCCTTCGCGTCCTTCGCCTCGACCGCCGGCTCCTCGGCCGCCGTCGGCATGTACCGGATGAACGCGTCGAGGAGGGCGTTCATCCCGATGCCCTTCACCGCACTCCCGACGAGGACCGGCGCCAGGATCGAGTCCCGGACGCCCTTGTGGAGGCAGGTGTCGAGCTCGGCGTCGCTGATCTCCTCGCCGTCGAGGTACTTCGCCATGACAGCGTCGTCGGCCTCGGCCGCTGCCTCGAGGAGCTGATCGCGGCGGCTCGAGATCTCGCCGGCCAGCTCATCGGGGACCGGGATCTCGACCTCCTTGCCACCGTCGAGCGCGAAGGCCCTGCGATGGACGAGGTCGACATAGCCGGTGAACGACTCGCCCTTGCCGATCGCCAGGTGGAGCGGCGCGATCTTCGTGCCGAAGCGCGACCGGAGCGCGTCGAGGGCAGCCAGCGGGTCGGCGCTCTCCTTGTCGCAGCGATTCAGGAAGAAGCACGCCGGGCGGCTGGTGGAGCGGCCCAGGGCGACGGCGTTCTCGAGGCCCGCCTCGATGCCGCTCGTGGCATCCATCACGAATAGCGCGCCGTCCGCGGCCGCGAAGCCGGAGATCACCTCGGCCACGAAGTCCGGGTAGCCGGGCGTGTCGACGAGCGTGATCCGCGTCTCGTCGTGCTCGAACGTCGCGACCGCGAGGCTCAGCGACTCCCGGCGCTTCTGCTCCTCGGGCTCGTGGTCCAGGTGCGCCGTGCCGTCGTCGACGCGACCGAGCCGCGGGATGGCGCCGGCTCGAAAGAGCAGCTGCTCGGCGAGCGTCGTCTTGCCGCCGCCGGCGTGACCGGCCAGGACGACGCTCCGGAGGTGGGCGGGATCGACGCTCTTCATCGTCATCGGCGGGCAAACCTCACGACTGAAGTTGGGAGGTCGGACGGGGCCCGGAGAGGGCGCGATAGGGCCCCCGGTGAGTTCGGTCGGGCCATTCTAGTGGTCTATACTCCCGCCCGCGATGTCCGGTCATTCCAAGTGGTCCACGATCAAGCGCCAGAAGGGCGCGAACGACGCCAAACGCGGGGCGCTGTTCACGAAGGTCGCGCGCGAGATCAGCGTCGCGGCGCGCCAGGGCGGCGGCGATCCGGACGCGAACTACCGGCTCCGCCTCGCGATGGAGAAGGCCCGCTCGGTCAACATGCCGGCGGACAACATCAAGCGGACGATCGACAAGGCGACCGGCGGCGGTGACGCCGAGCAGTTCGAGGAGATCGTCTACGAGGGCTACGGCCCGGGCGGCGTGGCGGTCCTCGTCGAGGCGGCTACGGACAACCGCAACCGCACGGCCGCCGAGGTCCGCTCGATCTTCACGAAGACCGGCGGCCAGCTCGCCGGCTCCGGCGCCGTCGCGTGGCAGTTCGAGCCGCGCGGGCTGATCACGATCACGCGAGACGGCAAGGTCGACGCGGACGAGGTGGCCCTGACCGCGATCGACGCGGGCGCCGAGGACGTGGACACCGACGCCGACGAGTCGATCGAGATCTACACCGAGCCCGGCGCGCTCGAATCGGTCCGGAAGGCGCTCGAGGGAGCAGGCGTCCCCGTCGACTCGGCCGAGAACGCGATGATCGCCAAGCAGACGGTCGAGCTGGACTCCGGGAAGGCGCGCCAGGCGCTGCGCCTCGTCGAGCTCCTCGAGGACCTCGAGGACGTCCAGCGGGTCACCGCCAACTTCGACATCCCCGAGGACGTCTTCGCCGAGGTCGCCGGGTGATCATCCTGGGGATCGACCCGGGAACCGCGGCACTCGGATACGGAATCATCGAACGGCAGCGGGACCGGCTGCGCGCGGTCGACTACGGCTGCGTCGAGACGACGCCGGACGTGCCGCTGGGCGAACGGCTCCTCACGATCCATCGGGCGCTCGAGGAGCTGATCGCGACCCACGAGCCGGCGGTCGTCGCCGTCGAGCGGATCTATTTCTCGCGGAACGCCCAGACCGCGATGGCCGTCGGGCACGCCCGCGGGGTCGTGCTGCTGGCCGCGGCCCAGGCCGGCCGGCCCGTGCGCGAGGCGACACCGGGCGAGGTGAAGAGCGCCGTCGCGGGCTATGGCGCGGCCGACAAGGAGCAGGTCGCCCGGATGGTCCAGCTCGTCCTCGGGATGCCCGTCCGGCCGACGCCGGACGATGCCGCCGACGCCCTGGCGATCGCGGTCTGCATCGCGAACGGCCTCGGCCAGGTCGGACGGTCGTCGCGCCCGGGTGGGGCCGGCGTGCTGGATCGCGGCGCGATCGCCCCGATCGACCGCGCGGCCTCGCCGTACGAGCGTGCCGTCCGCGAGGCGCTCGCGCGCGAGTCGAAGGAGAAGCGCCGGGCGTCGGCGTCCTGAGGTGAGCCGTCGATGATCGCCTCCGTCGAGGGTCGCGTCGGCGCGGTCGCCTTCGATTCGCTCGTCGTCGAGGTCAACGGGATCGGCTACCGGGTCTTCGCGGCGCCGGCGATTCTCTCGACCGCCCAGCCCGGCTCGACGATCAAGCTCCACACCTACCACCTCGTGCGCGAGGACCAGCAGGCGCTGTTCGGCTTCCGGTCGACGGAGGATCTCGGCTTCTTCACCCTGCTGCTGACGGTCAACGGGGTCGGGCCGAAGGTCGCCCTCGCGATCGTCGGGTCGCGGCCGACACCGGACCTCCAGCTCGCGATCATGGCCCAGGACCAGGCGGTCCTCGTGTCGATCCCGGGGATCGGCAAGAAGCTGGCCGAGCGGATCATCTTCGAGCTCAAGGAGAAGGTGGCCGCCGCGGGCGTCGCGGCCGGCGGCGTGCCCGGCGCCGCGGGAGTCGGCGCAGCCGAGAGCGAGGTCGTCGCGGCTCTCCAGGCCCTGGGCTATTCGCTCGCGGAGGCGCGCGAGGCGTCGCGGATCGCGCTCGCCGACACGACGATCGGCGGGACGCTCGAGGACCGGGTCAAGGCGGCGCTGCGGAGCCTCCTCCGAGAGTAGCACCCCCGCCGGCCGTCCGCGGCTTCCTCATCGCGCGCCGGATGCGCCAAACGATGGATGGGCGTGCGCCCAGCCGTCCGATGGCGCACCGGGCGCCCACTCCGGCGGCCCCGATCGTCATTTCGTTCGCGGGAAGCGTCAATCAACCCAGCAGTCGCGCCTTGGCGGTCGTTCGGGGCACTGGGTGCATCACGAGCGATCCGCCCGCGGTCGGGCAACCTGCTGGTGATGGTCGTAGCCGCATCAGCGGCGGTTGACCAGGCGATGCGGCCCCCCCAGGGCGATGCCGCCCGCCCAGGGCGATGCGGCTATTCGCATCACGGGGGTGCCCGGTGTCCTCGGGGTGCGGTTCGAACATGCGTGCGAAATGACGGCGGGTCGTGGTACGCTCCGCCCGATGGAGGACGACCTCTCGCGGATCCTCGCGCCGGACCTGGTCGACGACTCGGATCGAGTGGTCGAAGGCGCGCTCCGACCGCGGACTTTCGACGAATACATCGGCCAGCGCGAGGTCAAGGCGAACCTGTCCGTGCTGCTCTCGGCGGCGAAGGGCAGGGGAGAGGCGGCCGATCACGTCCTCCTCTACGGCCCGCCCGGTCTCGGCAAGACGACCCTCGCGACGATCATCGCCCGCGAGCTCGGGGTCAACGTCCGCTATACGAGCGGCCCGGCGGTCGAGCGGGCCGGCGACCTCGCCGCGATCCTCACCGCCCTCGACGAGCGTGACGTCCTGTTCATCGACGAGATCCACCGCCTCAACCGCGCGGTCGAGGAGATCCTCTACCCGGCGATGGAGGACTTCGCCCTCGACGTGATGATCGGCAAGGGTCCCAGCGCCCGAAGCCTCCGCCTCAGCCTGAAGCCGTTCACCGTCGTCGGGGCCACGACGCGGGCCGGTCGGATCTCGTCCCCGCTTCGCGACCGGTTCG
>DATBPR010000584.1:0-4351 GCA_036561285.1 Candidatus Limnocylindrales bacterium
GCTCCAGCGGCCCGCGCCGGACGCCCGGCTCGCCGTGGATTCCCATCCCGATCTCCATCTGCCCATCGGGCAGCTCGAACGTCGGCTTGCCGGCCGCCGGGATCGTGCACGGTGAGAGGGCGACGCCCATCGTCCGCAGGCCGCTGGCGGCGCGCGTCGTGACCGCCAGCACCTCGTCCAGCGACGCTCCCCGATCAGCGGCGGCGCCGGCGACCTTGTAGAGCAGGAAGATCCCGGCGATGCCGCGCCGGCGGTCGGCCCGCTCCGGCGGCGCCGAGGCGACGTCGTCCGCCGCGAGGAACGTGCGGACCTCGATCCCCGAGGCGCCCGCGAGCTCCGCGGCGAGGTCGAAGTTCATCACGTCGCCGCCGTAGTTCCCGTAGAGGTACAGGACACCGCTGCCCGCCGAGACCGCCTCGGTCACCTCGAGCATCTGCTCCGCGGAGGGCGAGGCGAAGACCTCGCCGATGGCGGCGCCGTCGAGCAGGCCGCGTCCCACGTAGCCCATGAAGACCGGCAGGTGGCCGGAGCCGCCACCGGTGACGATCGCGACCTTGCCGGCGGTCGGCGCGGCGGCACGGACGATCCCGCGTGGACCGACCCGCCGGAGCTCCGAGCCATGCGCCGCGACGATGCCCTCGAGCATCTCGTCGACGAACCGCTCGGGGTCGTTGAGGATCTTCTGCATGTCCTCGCCTCCCTTCGGGATCCGTCGCCGGCCGGGTGGTGCCCGGCGACGCGCCGCCGCGCCCTACAGGCCCTTGACCGCCGCCGTGAGCGAGGCCAGGCCATCCTTCGCGTCGGCGAAGAGCATGCCGGTCTTCGGGTTCGTGTAGAGCTCGTTGTCGATGCCGGCGTAGCCCTTGCCCATCGAGCGCTTGATCACGACGATCGACTTCGCGTGGTCGACATCGAGGATCGGCATGCCGGAGACCGGGCTGCCGGGCCGGCGGGCGGCCGGGTTCGTGACGTCGTTCGCGCCGACGACGAGGGCCACGTCCGCCCGCTCGAACTCCGGGTTGATGTCGTCCATCTCCTTGAGCTGGGGATACGGGACGTTCGCCTCGGCGAGCAGGACGTTCATGTGGCCCGGCATCCGGCCGGCGACTGGGTGGATCGCGTACTTCACGTCAACGCCGCGCGACTCCAGAAGCTCGGCCAGCTCGCGGACCGCGTGCTGGGCCTGGGCGACCGCAAGGCCGTAGCCGGGCACGACGATAACTGACGAGGCGTAGGCCAGCTGGATCGCGGCGTCGTCGACGCCGATCTCGCGGACGGACGCGCCTTCCGCGCCGACCGGTCCGGCCACGGCGTCTCCGCCGCCGAACCCGCCGATCATGATGTTGATCACCGAGCGGTTCATCGCGTCGGCCATGAGCTTCGTCAGGATCGCGCCGGAGGCGCCGACGAGGGCGCCGGCGATGATCAGGACGGGGTTGTCGATGACGAAGCCCGCCATCGCCACCGCGGTGCCGGTGAAGCTGTTCAGCAGGGAGATCACGACCGGCATGTCGGCACCGCCGATCGGCAGGGTCATCGTGATCCCGAAGATCAGGGCCGCCGCGAGGATGACGAGCATCACCGCGACGTTCGGCGTGCCGGTGGCGAACAGGAAGATCGCCGCGACGACCGTGACGAGGGCGAGGGCCCCGGTCACGAGCTGTCCGCCCGGGATGAGGATCGGCTTGCCGGCGATCAGCCCCTGGAGCTTGCCCGAGGCGATCAGCGAGCCGCTGAACGTGATCGAGCCGATGATGATGTCGAGGACGATGAAGATGTTCGTGTCGAGCGGGACGGCGACATTGGCCGTCGACAGCCGCAGGTAGTCCTCGATCGCGATCAGGGCCGCTGCGCCGCCGCCGACCGCGTTGAACAGCGACACCAGCTGCGGCATCGCCGTCATCTTCACGGTCCGCGCCGTGTACAGGCCGAGCCCGCCGCCGATCGCGATGCCGACGACGATGATGATCCAGCCGGTCGCGACGAAGCCGTCGCCGAGGAGCTGCCGCGAGAGGATCAGGACGGCGGTCGCGACGATCGCCACGGTCATGCCGGCCGCCGACAGGAGGTTGCCGTTGCGGGCCGTGGCGGGCGAGTTCATGCGGACGAGGCCCAGGACGAAGCAGACGGCGCCCGCGATCCAGAGGACGCGGACGAGGATCTCGATGTAGGCGAGCGTGTCCATCTAGGCCCCAGCCTCCGCGTCCGCCTCGGCGGGCTTCGGAGCCGCGGGCTTCTTCCGGAACATCTGGAGCATCCGGTCGGTCACGACGTAGCCGCCGACGACGTTCATCGTCGCGAACCCGACCGCGACGAGCGCGAGCAGGTAGCCCGCGACATCGTCGACCTCGGCCGCGATGAGCATCGCCCCGACGAGGACGATCCCGTGGATCGAGTTGGCCCCGGACATCAGCGGGGTGTGGAGGGTCGCCGGGACCTTGCTGATGACCGCGAACCCGACGAGGATCGCCAGGACGAAGATGGTCAGGTTGTTGAGCAGGTCCAGGATGTCCTGCGGGATCACGCCGCGCCTCCCGGGTCGAGCAGCTTGTTGACGGGTTCGCTGATCACGGCGCCGTCCTTCGTGATGACGGTGGCCTTCGTGACCTCGTCCTCGAAGTCGAGGTGGAGCGCCGCGTCCTTGACCATCCCGAGCAGGAGCGAGGAGATGTTCCGGGCGTAGAACGCGGACGCGCCCGCCGGCATCGTGGCCGGCAGGTTGTCCGGGGCGATGATCGTCACGCCGTTGGGCGTCTCGATCGTCTCGCCCGCCTGCGACAGCTCGCAGTTGCCGCCGAGCGCGGAGGCCGCCATGTCGACGATCACCGAGCCCGGCTTCATCTGCTCGACGGCCGCGGCGGTGACGAGCACCGGCGGCTTGCGTCCGGGGACCTGGGCGGTCGTGATCACGACGTCCATCCCTCCGATCGCCTCGTTCAGATCCGCCTGCTGGGCGGCGCGCTCCTCGGCGGTCAGCTCGCGGGCGTAGCCGCCGGCGCCGGTCGCGTCGATCGTCGTCTTCAGCTTCACGAACCGGGCGCCGAGGCTCTCGGCCTGCTCCCGGGTCTCGGGCCGAACGTCGTAGGCGTGGACGACCGCGCCGAGCCGGCGGGCCGTGCCGATCGCCTGGAGGCCGGCGACGCCGATCCCGAGAATCAGGACGTTGGCCGGCTTGGCCGTCCCGGCGGCCGTCGTCAGGAGCGGGAAGTAGCGCGGATAGGCGTTGGCGGCGATGAGCACCGCCTTGTAGCCGCCGACGTTCGCCTGCGAGCTCAGGGCGTCCATCGTCTGGGCCCGGCTCAGGGTCCGCGGGATCGCGTCCAGGCTGATCGCCGTGATCCCGGCGTCGGCCAGGGCCTTCGCCGTCCCCGGATCGATCAGGGGCTGGAGGAGCCCGAGGAGCGCCTGGCCCTTCCGCATCACGCTGACCTCGGAGGCCGAGGGCTTCTGGATGCGGAGGACGACGTCGGACTGGCCATAGAGGTCGACGGCCGAGACGACCGTCGCGCCGGCGTCCGCGTAGGCGCTGTCGGGGATGGCCGAGCCCGCGCCCGCGCCCTGCTCGACGAGAATCTCCAGTCCGGCAGCCGTGAGCTTGCCGAGCGCTTCGGGTACCAGGGCGACGCGCCGCTCTCCGGGCGCGGTCTCCTTGGCGACGCCGACCTTCATGGGCACCACCTGACGTGTGTGAACGACGGATCCGTCTCCGTCTCCTGGGACGCGGTGAAGGATACCGACCACCGCGCCACGGCGTGACGAATCGCGGGTTGCGGTACGGAGACCGTCTTACACGCGCCTGACGTTCGCGGATCGCGGGTCGTACCTCCGCCCGCGAGCGTGCCCCCGACCGGATCGAGCGCCCGCTCGACCACCACATCCCAAGGGAGGACTCGCCCCGATGACCGTGCGACGCCCGCTCCTCGGAGGCCTGATCGGCCTCCTCGCTCTCACCGCCGCCCTCGTCGCCCCCGCCACGACCCTGGCCGCCACACCGACGGCATCCACCGCCGCCGCGGCGACCGCCGCCTGCACCGACGGCCACTGGCCGGCCTCGGTCCAGGGCGTCCCGACGGCCTGGCACGTGGGCGGCGCGGCCGGCGATTACCTCTGGCACGACGCGACGGGCTGGCATCTCCGCGTCACCCACCGCGGGACCGGCAAGGTCGTCTTCAGCGGGCGGATCGTGTCCAGCTCGCCGATCACGACCGTAGCACCGGTGCTCCTCGAGCGCTCCGACTCTTTCGCTCTGAGCGCCGACAAGCTCACCCTGACCTACCGCTTCACGAACTACGGCAAGGTCGACGGACTGAACTTCCGGACGGACTGCGCGCGTCGCCTGGCGTTCGCCGGG
>DATBPR010000585.1:0-4612 GCA_036561285.1 Candidatus Limnocylindrales bacterium
AGCTGACCGTCGACCTTGCCCGGATCGAGGATGCCGGGCGGGTAGTTGCCTTCGAGGCTCGCCGGATCGATCCCGAGATCGCTGACCTTCTTGATGCCGCCCGACCGGGCGAACTGCCGCAGGAAGCCGAGGCCCGGCATGATCGCGACGTCCGGCGGGCTGCCGCTCGTGATCTTGCTCTGGAGGACCGTCGCGTAGTCGGTCCGCTGGGCCTGGTACGTCGCCGTGTTACCAGTCTTCGTCTTGAACTCGTCCAGGACTTTCTGGAACGCGTCCTGCTCGGCACCGCCCCAGAGGGACGTGACGGTGATCGTGGCGCCGGTGACGCCACCGCCACCGGAAGCTGGCGCCGGCGAGCCGCCGCTACCGCAGGCGGCGACGATCATGACGGCTGCCACAGGCAGCGCCACGAATCGCGGGAACTTGGCCATCGGCCTACTCCTCCTCCTGCCGAGGAGCCGGTCCCATCGCTGCGGGCCCCCCAAGGCCCGAACGAACCAACTCGTCGGCACCTGCACCCGTTCCGGGTGCCTGATCCCGGCCGCACCGGGAAGCTGGTCGACGCCGCTCGGCTTTCCCCGATGAAGCTTCCGACGCACGGTGCGCTGGGCCGTGGCGCCGGAGCTCGTCAGCGATTGGCCGCGCGGCTCGCCGTGCGGGAGCATGTCATCGACGCCGAGACTAATCGTGGCCTCTCGCCGATGTCAACGTTGCACGTGCCTATCAACGGGCGCGCCCGCGACGCGCTTCTCAACGATGCCGCCGACCGCGGGTCGAGGCGGATCGTCCGGATCTCCCAGGCCCGGAGCGGAACGTTGAGGCTGCCGTCCGCCGCCACCTCGAGTGGCTCCCCGACGCGCCCGAGAAGGTCGACGTCGCGGGCGGCGGCGATGCCTCCCGGAAGGTGGATCGTGGCGGTCGTCGGGTCGGGCCGCTCGGCGACGAGCCGCAGCTCGAGCTCCGCGTCGCGCCGCCGCAGCGCCGAGAGGACAACCCCGCCGCCGTCCAAGCGGAGGCCCTCGACCGCGGTCGGCGCGAGCTCGGCCGGACCGGTGCCGGCCGTGACGAGCGCCCCGAGTCGTCCCCGGTCGGCCGCGCGGAGGGCGTCCGCGTCCGCCCACGATCCGGCATGGGGCAGGACCGCGAACCCGAATTGCCACGGCCCGAGGAGCTGGGCGCCGGGCACCGGGATCTCGGGACCCGCCGGGTCCTCGCGGAAGGGGTTCTCGTTCCGGGAGATCAGGCCGGTCGAGCGGAGGACGGTGAGGGCCAGCTCCCGGCCCTCGACCAGCTCGTACTCGGTGACGTGGTCGAGGAGGACGGTCGCGCCGGCCGCGTGGACGAACCCGTGGGCCGGGAAGGTCGGCAGCGGCTCCTCGCCGTGGCCGGCCTCGGCGGTCAGGCCGCGCTCGACGACGGCGAACTGACCCTCGGCGGCGGTCCGGTCCGTCGCCCCGGGCAGCGGCAGATGCCAGCGGACCCGGTGGTCGCGCGACGGGTTCGTGAAGGACAGGCTCACCCGGACGAACGGCTCGCCCGCCCGGAGCTCGAGCCGGGTCGTGATCTCGACAGGCGCGGTCACCTCGGAGCGGGCGGCTCCGCCCGGTGTCAGTCCGACCGGCCAGTCGTACCGGGCCACGACGTCGAGGACTCCCCGGATCGGGCCATGATCGATCGGCTGGACGACGACCACGCCGGGCCGCTCGATGAGGCGATCAGCGCCCGGCGGGCCGTAGTTGTACGTGTCGCCGAAGTCGCCGCCGTCGACGATCCGGCCCACGCCGGTGACACGGATTCCGCCGCCCTCGATCGTGAGCGTGCCGTCATCCGCGACCTCGACGGCGATCGACCCGTTCGCGAGGGAGCGGTCGCCCACGACGACAGGATCGCTCGCGGTCGGCGGCTCCGGCGACCCTTCGACGGCGCGGACCGTCGTCGCCCCGAGGGCCGGCAACGGCACGGCGGCGAGCAGCCGCCGTCGATCGCCGCGTACGACGGTGACGTTCCATGCCTCGTCGGGATTGGCGGCCACGGCCGCGGCGACCGCATCGAGGAGGGTGTCGACGTCGAAGTCGGCCGGGGCGGCCGGGTCGTCCATGAGGAGGACGAGCTCGGGGACGCCCGTCTCCAGCCGGATGAGGTGACCGTCGAGCGAATGCCCGAAGAGCTCCCGCCCGTGCAGACGGCGGGCGAACAGCTCCGGGACCTGGCGCCCCGTGAGCTGGAGGCGTCGCAGGACCGTCTCCGGACGCTCGACGAGCTGGGTCGGCACACGGCTGGCGTCGGGCAGCTCGAGCTCCACCGTCTCCCACGCGGCCGGCACGGGAAGGTCGACCTCGACGACGTCGGTTCGTTCGAAGGGCGATGGGTTGACGACGACCGCCGTGCCGCGGGGCGCGGCGGCCGCGAGCGACCGGATCGCGGCGGTCGCGATGCCGCCGCCGATCTGCTCGGCCTCCGCGAACCGGATCAGGACCTGGTCGACGACGACGTCGCGGGAGCAGCCGCAGATCGAGTCGTGGGCGGAGTTGTCGACGACCTTCCGCCAGGCGAGCTCGAGCAGCCGGGCCGGCCACGCGCCGCCGTGGATCGCCGCGAGCGGCTCGGCGTAGCGCTCGAGGGCGCGCTCCGCGCGCGCCGCCGCCATCTTGATGTCGATCCGGGCCGACGTGACGTTCATCAGCATGTTCGCCCGGGCGGCGGACCGGAGCTCGCCGTTCCAGACGGGCGCGGTGGCGGGATCCGGCAGGTCGGGATCGGCGACGGCGGCATCGAACGCCCGGATGTACTCGCTCAGCGTCTCGATCCGGACGACGATGTCCTCGCGCGCCGCGTTGGCGTCCGCGACGATCGTCGCGAGGGCCGGCGACGGCACGGCATGGTCGGTGCCGTACATCGCGAGGATCGACCGGTCGCCGTAGAAGGCACGGCTCGACTCGGTGTAGCGGCCGACCTTCTCGGCGAGCTTCTCCGGGATGGCCAGCAGGTACGCCCCGTTGCCGTAGCCACCGACGAGGTACTCGGTCCGGACGGACGAGCCGTCGGGCGCGCGCCAGGTGAACGCGTGACGATCGATCGCGGCCGGGACGCCGCGCCAGACGACGGCGTGCCGGATCCCCGCCCGCCGGAGCAGCTGTGGCATCTGGGCGATGTGGCCGAACATGTCCGGCAGGTAGCCCACCGGCATCGCCCCGCCGAAACCCACGGCGGCGTGCCAGCCGATCTCGAGGTTCCGGATCAGCGTCTCGCCCGAGACGAGGAACTCGTCCATGAGGATCTGCCACGGCCCGATCGCCAGGCGGCCCTCGGCGATGAGCCGCTCGATCCGCGGCCGGCCCTCCGGCCGGACCTCGAGGTAGTCGTCGACGGTCGCGACCTGGCCGTCGAGGGTGAAGGCGAGACGATCGTCGGCTTCCATCGAGTCCAGGAGCTGATCGACGAGCTCCACCAGCCGCATCCGGAACACCTGGAACGGCTCGTACCACTCGCGATCCCAGTGGGTGTGCGGGACGAGGTGGATGACCGCCGGTACGTCGACGGCCATCAGGCACCCATCGCGAACGCGGCCGCTTCGCCGCCGATCGCCAGGCCGCGCTGCGCGGCCAGTCGGGCGATCGCCCGCTGGCACGTGACGATGTCGGTCCGCCCGTCGGCGATCCCGGTCGGGGGCCGGCCGCCTTCGAGGACGAGCTCGCGGAAGGCGACCAGCTCGCGTTCGAACGCTTCCTCGATCGAATCGAAGACCACCCGCCGGCGGGTCTCGTTCAGCCCGGTCGAGATCGTGAGGATCGTCGGCTCGTGGAGCCGGTACGGCGCCGGGAACGCCAGCTCGACGGACCCACCGACGAAGTGGAACCGGACGTCCTCGCGATACGCGGGATAGCCGGGCAGGAAGTGCCAGCCGAGGGAGAGCCGCGCCTCGCCGGCAGCCCGCCCGAGCAGGACGACCGAGCCGGGCTCGCCCGGCGACCCGCCCCACGAGTCCACGTGGTCGATGGCGGTCACGTCGCCGACGACGGCGCGGATCACCGACAGCTCGTGGACGACGCTGCTCAACAGGATGCCGGCGTACAGCTCGCCGAGGTCGTGGTCGTCGGTGCCGATCGCCTGGCGGACGAGGTCGCCGGTCCGGGGCCGGATCGCCGCGATGGCGGCCGGATCCACGTCGGACGGCGGCGGAAGGAGATGGGCGAACGCCAGCTGGGAGGCGCTCGTGGGGTGGAGGACCGCGACCTCGATCGCGCGGAGCTCACCCAGCCCCGTGGCCGCGTCCGCCACGACACGGCGCGCCTCGATGACGGCGGGATCGAACGTCTTCATGTATCCGAGCAGGAGGCGGTCGGCGTTCGGCGACGCCGCGAGCAGGTCGGCCTCGGCCGCCGTGAACGCGAGCGGCTTCTCGCACAGCACCGGCAACCCGTGGTCGAGCGCCGCGAGCGCGTCGGCTCCGTGCGAGCCGGACGTCAGGAGGAGCAACGCGTCGAGGCCGGGCAGCTCGAGCAGCTCCGCCACGGACGCGACCCGCCGATCCGGGGGCACCGCGTACCGCTCGCCGATGACGTCGCGGAGGGCTGGCGACAGGTCGCAGAGCGCCGCGATCTCGAACGCGTCG
>DATBPR010000586.1:0-2466 GCA_036561285.1 Candidatus Limnocylindrales bacterium
GCCGACGCCCGGGTCGTCTACTACACCCCGCTCGCGCTCGGCGTCATCAGCCCCGTCTTCGACTCCTCCCACCTGGCCGTTTCCCAGGATGTTGCCAAGGACCCGGTCGCGCTCCGGGCGGCGCTCTTTCCCGGCGTCCAGACCGGCCGCGTCAGTCGCGGCGGCAATGCCTACGCCGAGGCGGGGATCTCCGACCGCAGCGGCGACGTCCTGCTCTTTTCGGCGCCGCTCCGCGCGACCCTCAAGGACGTCGGTCTCGTGCGATCGCGCCTTCTCTGGTCGGGCCTCATCGCCCTCGCGTTCGCCCTCGTCGTCGGGCTTGCCGCAGCGTCGGTCTTCGCGCGCCGGATCCGGCGGCTCGAGCGGGCGGCCGAGCGGATCGCCGCCGGCGACTTCGAGGAGCCGGTCGTGGATCACGGCCGCGACGAGGTCGGTGAGCTCGCCGGGGCGTTCGACCGGATGCGCCTCCGGCTCGCCCGGCTCGACGATGCCCGCCGGGAGTTCATCGCCAACGCGTCCCATGAGCTGCGGACGCCGATTTTCTCGCTCGGCGGCTTCCTCGAGCTGCTCCGCGACGAGGAGCTCGACGAGGAGACCCGGCACGAGTTTCTCGAGACGATGACCGAACAGGTCGAGCGGCTCTCGAAGCTCGCGACCGACCTCCTCGACCTGTCCCGGCTCGACGCCGGGCCGGTTCGCCTCGAGGCGGAGCCGGTCGAGCTCGCCGGGGTCGCCGCCGACCTCTGCGAGGAGTTCACGGCCGTCGCCCGTCGGCTCGAGCATCCGCTCGAGGTGGATGTCGACGAAGGCGGCGTGGCGCTCGGCGACGACGAGCGCGTGCTCCAGATCGGCCGGGCGCTCGTCGACAATGCCCTGCTGCACACCCCGCCCGGGACGCCGGTGCGGATCGTCGCCGTCGGCTCGGCGCTCCAGATCGAGGACGACGGCCCTGGCATTCCCTCGGGCGAGCAGGAGCGCGTGTTCGCCCGATTCACGCGGCTCGAAGGCTCCCGCGCCTCGGGCACCGGTCTCGGGCTCGCGATCGCCCGGGAGCTCGCCTTGCGGATGGGCGGCGACGTCGAGCTCGCCTCCCGGCCGGGCCGGACGGTCTTCACGCTCCGCCTGCCGGCGTTTTCACGGGAAAACGAGGCCCTCGCTACAGTCCCGTAGTGCGCGCCGCCGTCCTCGCGCTGGTCTGCGCCGCCCTGGCGGTGGCCGCGGTGCTCGGGATCGGCCTCGCCGCCGGCTTCGTCGGCGGCCAGACGACGAAGACGGTCGTCGTCCAGGAGCCGGCCCCTGCCGCCAACACGCCCGCGGCCCTCCACTCGGTCGCGCCCGTGCAGTCGGCGGGCTTTTCGCCCGCGACGATCTTCGCGCGCCGCTCGCCGGGGGTCGTGACCGTGTTCTCCTACTTCGGCTCGACAGCCGCCCAGGGCTCGGGGTTCGTCGTTTCTCGGGCCGGTGTGATCCTGACGAACGCACACGTGATCACGAATGCGGGGGAGACGAGCGGGACGGTCCGGGCTGCCGCGAGCGTCTACGTCCAGTTCGCCGATGGCGACCGGGTGCCGGCCCACATCGTCGGCTGGGACGTTTTCGACGACGTCGGCGTGCTCCGCGTCGTCCCGGCGGCCCACCCGCTCGTCGTCGTCCCGCTTGGTCGCTCCGCCACGGTCGTCGTCGGTGAGCCGGTCGCGGCGATCGGCAGCCCGCTCGGCAACTCCGACTCCCTCGCGGTCGGGATCGTCTCCGCCGTCCGCCGCTCGATCGCGGCCCTGACCGCCCCGAAATTCCAGCTCACCGACGCGATCCAGACGGACACCCCGCTCGCCCACGGCTCCTCGGGCGGCCCGCTCCTCGACGCCCGCGGCCGGGCGATCGGCATCAATGCCCAGATTCGCAGCGATCAGGGCGGCTCCTCGGGGATCGGCTTCGCCGTCCCGATCGACGCCGCCCGGCGCTCCCTGTCAGCCTTGCTGACAAAAGGCCACGTAAGCTACGCCTACGCCGGCATCCAGAGCCAGGACCTGACCCCGTCGCTCGCGCGGCATTTGCGGCTCCCGGTCGCGCACGGCGCCCTTGTCGACACGGTGAGCGCGGGCGGCCCGGCGGCAGCGGCAGGACTTCGTGGCAGCACGCACGAGGAGCTCTTCGAGGGCGAGGCGGTTCCGGTCGGCGGCGACGTGATCGTCGCCGTGGACGGCCTGCCGGTTCGGAATGCCGACGATCTCGTGCGTATCGTCACGAATGTGCTTCGGCCGGGGCAGACGGCGGTCTTCTCGGTCGTCCGCACGTCGGGCCGGCAGACGGTGGCCGTGAAGCTCACCGCCCGCTAGTCGCGTTACCTTCCTCGCCGCGCGGGGTATCGAAGAGGTGCACGACGCGCACTGCCGCCGGTAGGTGTAGATATCGGCGGGTTTAGTTTGCTGAACCTATGGAAACGGGGCTCCATGTACGCCATGGACG
>DATBPR010000587.1:0-6590 GCA_036561285.1 Candidatus Limnocylindrales bacterium
TCCGGACCTGGGTCCGGACCGGCTCGTCGGCCATCGGCAGGATCGTCGCCGGGATGCCGAGCCCGGCCTGCAGATGCCGGCAGGCCTCGGTCAGGGAGAGGCCCCCCCGCAGCAGCCGGGTCCGGACGACGTGGGTCGCGAGATCCTGGTCGCCGAGGCGGAACCAGCCCTCCTCGCCGTAGCGCTCCAGCGCGCCCATCGCGGCCCAGGTGTCGCCTGCGATCCCCCAGCCGAGCTCCGGGTTCTCGAGGCCCGCAAGGGTGTACATCACCGTGTCGTGGTCCGGGCAGACGAGGAGCCCGTGCCTCTCGGTGTCGTCGGCGGTGTTGACGATGACCGTCAGGGCGTCACCGACGGCGGCCTGGAGGCCCTCGGCCAGCTTCGCCCCGCCGACGCCGCCCGCGAGGCAGACGACGGGCGATCGGCGCGCCGGCTCGGTCACCGCAGAGGCCACCGCGCGCTCACCCGGCGGCTGCGGCGACGGGCTCGCCGAGCGCTGCCTGGAGCTCCGGCAATCGGTCGATGGTCTCGCGGTCGTACGGCGCCGGGAGACGGGCGAACACGGTCGTGAAGCCGAGCTCGCGATACGGGGCGATCGCGTCGGCGATCAGGCTCGGCGGGCCGGCCAGGTGCGGCCCGTTGCCGACGTTCTCGACGCCGTTCGCCCGGAACCGATCGAGGGCGGCCCCCTCCGCGGTCCGGACGTCGTCGCGGATGACGAGCGGGAAGCTGACGGTCAGCTCGATCGCGGAGGGATCCCGCGCGACCGTGGCGCAGTGCTCGGTGAGGACGTCGAGGCTCGCCCGGACCTGGTCGAAGGTCGCGCCGCTCGTGTTCCACAGGTCTGCGTAGCGGGCGGTCGTGAGCAGCGTCTTCTTCGGCCCGGAGCCGCCGATCAGGATCGGCAGGTGCGGCTGGACCGGGCGCGGCACGCAGAGGGCGTCCCGCAAGTGGTAGAAGCGGCCGTCGTGACTCGCGATCCGCTCGCCGTCGAGCAGCCGTCGCATCAGCCCGACGGACTCGTCGAGCCGGTCGAGTCGCTCGCCGAACCCCGATCCCCAGGTCTCGAAGCCGTAGGCGGCGTGCTCGCGCTCGAACCACGCCCCGCCGATCCCGAGGATCGCCCGGCCGTCGCTGACGTGGTCCATCGTCGTGGCGAGCTTCGCGGTCAGCCCCGGGTTCCGGAACGTGTTGGCCCCGACGAGGAGCCCGAGCCGGATCCGCTTCGTCGCCGAGGCCGTCGCGGTCAGGATCGACCAGCCCTCGAAGATCGGCTGCTCCCACGGGCCGAAGATCGCGTTCAGGTGGTCCCACGTCCAGACGCTGTCCCAGCCGGCCGCCTCCGCGGCCACGGCCGCGTCGCGGAACTGCGGCCAGGTCGTCGTCTGCGACCAGAGCTGGACGCCGAAGCGCATCGTCATCCCCCGAGCGCCTCCCGCAGCTCGGGCAGCCGGTCGATCGTCTCGGCGTCGTACGGCCGCATCAGGTCGGCGATCACGTGGCTGAATCCGACAGCCAGCAGCGGCCGCAGCTCGTCCGCGATCTGCTGCGGCGAGCCGGCCAGGACGTGATCGTCATCCCCGAGGACGTCGCCGTTCGCCTTCGCGAGCCTCCCGAGCACGCCGCGGGCCTCCGCCGGATCGTCGCGGATGCAGAGCCAGTCGGACATCGTCTTCTCGATCGAGTCGTAGTCGCGGCCGATCTCCTCGCATCGCTCGCGGAGAATTGCCGCCTTCTGGATCACCTCCTCGATCGTGCCGCCGGTGTTCCACGAATCCGCGTACCGGGCGGTCGTCCGGAGCGTCTTCTGCGGCCCGGAGCCGCCGATCAGGATCGGCAGGTGCTCCTGGACCGGGCGCGGCTCGCAGAGCGCGTCCTGGAAGTGGTAGAACCGGCCGTCGTGGGTGACCCGCTCGCCGTCGAGCAAGCGACGGAGGAGACCCACCGCCTCGTCGAGCCGGTCGAGCCGCTCGCCGAAGCCGGATCCCCACGCCTCGATCCCGAAGGCCTCGTGCTCCCGCTCGAACCAGGCGCCGCCGATGCCGAGGACGGCCCGGCCGCCGCTCAGATGATCGAGGGTCGTCGCCAGCTTGGCGGTCAGCCCGGGGTTGCGGAACGTGTTCGCTCCGACCATCAGCCCGAGGGTCGCCGTCGTCGTGATCGGGGCGAGGCCGGCGAGCGTCGTCCAGCCCTCGAGGATCGGCTGCTCCCACGGCCCGACGATCGCGTTCAGGTGATCCCAGGTCCAGAGGCTGTCCAGCCCTGCCCGGTCCGCTCGGAGCGCGGCATCCCGCAGCTCGGGCCACGAATCGGTCTGGGGCCAGAGCAGGGCCCCGACGCGGATGTCCATGCGATCGACCTCCGGGAGTGCGCGCGTGAGCCGCGGATCGGCGGCCGGTTGCTACGCGGTCAGCTTCGGCAGGACCTCGCGACCGAAGACCTCGATCCACTCGGCCTGGTTGCGGCCGACGTTGTGGAGGTAGATCTGGTCGAAGCCGAGGTCGAGGAACTTCTGGATCTGGGCCCGGTGCTGCTCCGGGTCCGACGAGATCAGCATCCGGCCCTCGAAATCCTCGGGCCGGACGAGCCTGGCCATCTGCTCGAGATCGAGCGGGCTCCGGATGTCCTGCTTGGGGAACTTCATCCCGCCATTGGGCCACTCGGTGATCGCGTTCCGGAGCGCCTCCTCGTCGGTCGGCGCCCACGACAGGTGGAGCTGGAGGATGTACTTGAAGGCCGCGGGATCGTTGCCGGCCTCGCGGCAGCCCTCCTCGCACTTCTCGCGGATCATCTCGAGCTTGCTCTCGGGCGCGCCGACCGTGATCAGACCCTGGGCGTACATCCCGGTCTTCTTCGCGGTCACCGGGCCGGCCGTCGCGATGTAGATCGGCGGCGACTCCTCGGGGAGCGTCCAGAGCCGGGTCGTCTCGAGCTTGAAGTACTTGCCCTCGTGCTTGACGTCCCGGCCCCGGCTGCCGAACAGCTTCTTGATGATCTCGATCGCCTCGAACATCCGGTTGATCCGCTCGGGCGTCTCGGGCCAGTAGCCGGCCACGATGTGCTCGTTCAGGGCCTCGCCACTCCCGAGACCGAGCCAGTGCCGGCCCGGGTACATGTGCGCGAGCGTCGCCGACGCCTGGGCGACGATCGCCGGGTGCATCCGGAAGCTGGGGCAGGTGACCCCCGGACCCACGTCGCCCTTCGTCCGTTCGGCGATCGCGGTCATCACGTTCCAGACGAACGCGGCGTTGCCCTGCTGGGGGACCCACGGCTGGAAGTGGTCGGCGGCCATGACGCCGCTGAACCCGGCCGCCTCAGCCTCCGCCGAGTAGCCGACGACCTCCTGCGGCCCGAACTGCTCGAGCATCGCGGCGTAGCCGATCCGGGGAGTGGCCACGGGTCAGTCCTCCAGGTGGTCGTGGACGCGGTCGATCGCGATCCGGAACGTGATCCGCGGGTAGGCGCGGTAGCTCTCCAGATCGGCGGGATCGGGTCCGTCGGGGTGGTAGCGCCAGGCAAGGGCCTCGATGTCGGCGAGGGCTCGGGCCGGGTCGTCATCGACGGCGTCGACGTGGCCGGTGAGCCCCACCCACGCGTAGCCGTCGGTGCCGATGACCGCGAGCGAGACGCGCCCGTCGCGCTGGAGGTTGGCCGGCCAGAAGCGGGTCACGCGGCTGTTGATCAGGACCCGCCCGTCGTCCTCGAGCCGGTACCAGATGACCGCCTGGCGGGGTGCGCCGTTCGCGTCGGTCGTCGCGACCGAGGCGAACAACGGCTGGTCGAGGAAGGTCCGGATCCGGCCGGTCAGGGCAGGGGAGGAGAGGGTCGGGCTCTGGGCGGGCTCCATGAAGCCGATGGTACGCGAGGCAACGATTCGGGGTCCGGCGAGGCGAGGACCCGCGGCCGTGCGGCCTGGCTCCGCGATGAGCGCGGGCCGGCTCAGTGCTCGGTCGCGACCCGGTGGCTGCGGCCGCGGGGCGTCGCGACCCGGACGCGGCGACCGATCGACCCGCGGGTGGTGCCGGGGCGCAGCATCTCGATCGGGCGCGGCTGCTGCGGGTCGACGTTCGGCTTGCCGATCAGGTAGCCCTGGCCGAGGTCGACCCCGAGGTCCGTGAGCACCGCGAGGTCTGCCCGCCGCTCGATACCTTCGGCGAGGAGCAGCGCGCCGATCCGTCCGCCGAACGAGACGAACGCTTCGACGAGCGCCTGCTTCGCGTCGTCGCGGGCCACGCCCGAGGCGATGTCGCGATCGATCTTGATCACGGACGGCCGCAGGGCCGCGATCAGGGTGAAGCTCGCGTAGCCGGCGCCCGCGTCGTCGATGGCGAACCCGAAGCCGGCCCGGCGCAGCGCCTTGACCTGCTTGACCAGCGGAGTCATGTCGGGGACCGCCTGCTGCTCGGTGCACTCGAGGGTGATCTGGCGCGGTTCCAGGCCGGCCTCCTTGACCATCTTCACGAATGCCTGCGCCTCGAACTGCGGGTCGAGGAGGCTCGCCGGCGTGAAGTTGATCGCGAGGTGGAGGAGGGGCTGCCCCGCGGCGCGCCGGGCCGACTGGAGCGCCGCGGCCCGCTCGAGGATGACCCGGACGATGAACCCGTCCATCTCGATCGTCCGCCCGGTGTTGATCGCCGCCTCGACGATCCCGCTGATGGAGGTCTGGATGCCCGGCATCCGGGGCCGGAAGAGGCACTCGTACTCCATCAGCTCACCGGTCTTCAGCTCGATGATCGGCTGGTAGGCGACCGCGTGGGCATTCCGGAGGGTGAAGAAGTAGTCGAGCATCTTCGTCTGGACCACGTGGCTCGACTGGGCCATCCCGATCCGCTCCGCGAGTCCGGACGCCTGGACCGCCGAGGACAGGCCGACGAGGTGGCGCTCGCCCTCCGGCAGCGTCGAGTCGAGGGTCACGAGGCCATAGGCGGCATTCCGGCTGGCGGCCGCGACCTCGGCGGCGAACGCGTCGGTCAGGTCGTCGGCCGCGCCGATGACGACGATCCCGGCGTCGAGCTCGTAGCTGCGGGTCGCGGGCAGGTACGCCGCCAGGCGGTGAGCGAACCGCATGTCGCGGGACCAGAGCAGCCGCTCGTCTTCGTCCGAGCGGCGCGAGCCCGTCAGGAACCGCACCAGATCCAACTCCCGTGTCTCGTTCCGGCCGTGCCGGGGCACGACCGGCCGATCCGGGCCATCGTACGCGGGCGCGCCAGACGGCCGATGCCCGACGACGGTCCCATGCCGCGTGCAGGACGAATGTCCGGCCGTCACGCGCCGGAGCCCCCGGCTCGTCAGCCCAGGCGCTCGCCGGCGCGGACCTCGAGATCGAGCCGGTTCGACGGCGGGGCCAGCGGGCATGCCCACTTCGGATCGAAGGCGCACGACGGCTGGAACGCGAAGTTGAAGTCGAGGACGAGGCTGTTGGACGCCCGCCCGGTGCCGAGGTCGGCACCTTTCGCCGCGTCGAGCAGGTAGCGCCCGGCGCCATAGGTCTCGCGCCCGTTCGTTGCGTCCCGGAAGGGAAGGAACAGGCCGCCGGCGTAGCCCTCCATCCAGAAGATCTCGAGCCGGCGCGGTCCGTCCGGGAACGGGATCGTCGCAGCGCCGAACCGCTGGAAGGCCATCGCGCCGCCGGCGCTCACGGGCAAGTCGATCGAGAGGCCGGCGAGACCGATGGAACCGAGGCCGCCGAAGGCGCCGGCGCCCTGCTCGTCACGCTCCGGCTGGCCCGCCTCCGCCTCGAGCGCCTCGACGATGACCTCGAAGCGGAGGGACGGGTCGCGGTCGAAGTGGTGGGCGCGGAAGGCCGCCCGCGCCGCAGCCGGGACCGGTGACTGGACGTGCTCGCGATAGAGGCGCTCCCGGGTCGACCGCCAGAGGGCGAGGGCGTCCGCGGGATCCGCGGCGGAACGCGCACGCACCTCGGCATACAGACCGGCGATCGTCCGGCGCCAATCGGCGAGCGCGAGGGTCGCATCGACGCCGGCCGGGCCACCCGTCTCCGTGAACGCCATCGGTCAGCGACGGCCGAGCGCCCGCAGGACGATGAAACCGCCGAGGACGATGAGCAGCACCGGCCAGATGGTGTTCCAGCGGATGTCCGGCAGGTCGATCCCGAGGGTCCGCTCGAGGAAGAACCAGATGCCGGCGAGCAGGATCAGGCCGCCGAACACGATCGCGCCGAGGCTCGGCCCGCGGCTGGGTCGTGGCCGGGGCGGGGACCACGGCGGCTCGCGCCAATCGCTCGGCGTGGCCGCCGGCGGCAGGGCCTGCATGGACGGCGCGGCCGGCGGTGGCGACACGGGCGGGGGCGGGTCGCCGACGGGCGTCGGGCCGGACCCGCCCGATAGCACGTTCGGCTGCGGCGGCGGCGCGGACACGATCGGATGCGGCTGCGTGTCGTCGGTCGGCTGGGTCATGCGGCTGGGCACCTCACTGGCCGGACCATCCTAGACCGATGGTGGCGGGCGTCCGGCGGCCGGCCGTCGGGAGCCGTCAGCCGTGCGACAATCCCGGCTCCAGCAGCACGGGTGAGGGAGGTGGGCGTGGTCGCGGATTCGGCCGAGATCGGGGTCTTCGGAGGATCGGGCTTC
>DATBPR010000588.1:0-3807 GCA_036561285.1 Candidatus Limnocylindrales bacterium
GCAGCCGGTCGATCAGGGCAAGATCGACGACCGACAGCTCCAGCAGCCGGCCGGGCTCGCCGCTCGTCGCCGCGTCGCCGACCCGTTCGGCCGGGTCGCCAAGATCCATGACGCCGACGGGCTCGCGGTTCACGCGCGCCGCCTCATGACGGCAGCAGCTCGACCTTCCGGCGGAACAGGTCCCAGAAGGGCTGGCTCCCCGCCGGCTCGACGAGCCGGATGGGCCGGGCGAGCGCCCGGACCTCGACGACATCGCCGACCGCGATCGGGATGTCATCGCGGCCGTCGATCGACACGATGGCTTCGTTCGCGTCGACGACCCGGACGCGGACGATCTGGTCCGGCCCGACGACCACGGACCGGATCGCCGAGAGATAGCCCGCGATCGGCGTCACGATCAGGTTCCGGCTGTCCGGCGCGACCACGGGACCGCCGGCGCTGAACGAGTACCCTGTCGAACCGGTCGGGCTCGAGACCACCAGCCCGTCGGCGATGAACGTGGCGAGGTGGCTCGGGCCGATGGCGACGTCCAGCCGGACGACGCGCGCCAGCGCCCCGCGGGCGATCACCACGTCGTTGAGGGCATGGTGGACGACGCTGTCGTCACCCCGACCGCCGGGCAGGAGCTTCGCCTCGAGCGCCATTCGCTCGTCGACCGTGAACTCGCCGGCGGCGAGCCTGGCCAGCACGGTCTCCAGCTCGTTCGCCTCGACCTTCGAGAGGAACCCGACCTTGCCGAGGTTCAGGCCGAGCAGCGGCACGTCCACCTGGATCACGGCCCGGGCCGCGCGGAGCAGCGTCCCGTCGCCGCCGAGCACGACCAGGACATCCGTCGTCGCGAGCTCGCGGCACAGAGTGTCGAAGTCCTGCGCCTGGGCGGCCCACTGGTCGACGCCGTGCATCCGGCACCAGCCGCCGGCTCGTTCGAGCAAGTCGACCGCGGCCTGGTTCGTCGGGTTGTAGGCAAACCCGATCCGCTTCACGCTCATCCGCCGGTCACCGTTGCGATCCGGCCGGCCAGATCGGCGCAGCCGGGACCGGCCGCGAACCAGGCGAGGAACTCCCGGTTGCCCTCGGGTCCGAGGATCGGCGAGGCGATGACGTCGCGGGTCCCCAGACCGATCGCGGCGGCGTCGGCGGCCACCCGCTCGAGGACCGCCCGGTGCGCGGCTGGGTCGCGGACCACGCCGTGATCCGTGCCGCCCTTGCCCACCTCGAACTGGGGCTTGACCAGGGCGACGATCGACGCGGGTGGCGGGCCGTCGCGGAGGGTCGAAGCGACCGCCCCGAGGACGAGCGAGAGGGAGATGAACGAGAGGTCGATCACCGCCAGGTCGACGGCCTCGCCGACGGTCTCGCGAGCCAGATGCCGGGCGTTCGTCCGGTCGTGGACGACGACTCGTGGATCGCGGGCGACCGAATCGGCCAGCTGCCCCCGCCCGACGTCGACGGCGTGGACGCGGGCCGCGCCACGCTGGAGCAGGACGTCCGTGAAGCCGCCGGTCGACGCGCCCGCGTCGAGGCAGACGAACCCGGCCGGGTCCAGGCCGAAGGCGTCGAGCGCGGCGGCGAGCTTGTGGCCGCCACGGCTGACGTACGGGTCGGGCTCGATGACCGTGATCGCGACCTCCGGGTCCACGAGGTCGCCCGCCTTCCGGTCGAGCCGCCCGGAATCGCCGGCCCCGACACGCACCTTCCCGGCCAGGATCAGCGCCTGCGCCCGGGCCCGCGTCTCGGCGAGCCCGCGGTCGACGACGAGCTGATCCAGCCGCTGACGGGAGCGTCGTTCGGTGGCCGGAGTCACTCGGCTATCGTGGCACAGCCGCCTTCGCGGCGGCTCACCTTCAGGGGGATCAGGCGGCCGCCGGCGCCAGTCCGAGCTCGGCCAGCGTCTCGCGGACCTGGGCTGCGAGGCCGTCGGCGTCCAGGCGGAGCACCCGGCGCAGGTCCTTCACGGAGCCGTGGTCGACGAACGACTCCCCGGGGATGCCGAGGATCCGGACCCGGACGTCCCGGAGCGAGGCGTCCGTCAGGCGGGCCGCCTCGATCGCCTCGAGGACCCCGGCCCCGAAGCCGCCGGTCACGACGCTCTCCTCGAAGGTCACGACGAGGCTTGTCCCACGGGCGTGCTCGAAGATCAGACCGGTGTCGAGCGGCTTGGCGAACCGGGCGTTGATCACGCCGATGGACCAGCCGTCCGTCGCGAGCGCCGCCGCCGCCTCGACCGCCCGCATCACGATCGGCCCGAACCCGACGAAGAGCACGTCCGTGCCGGCCTGGAGCAGCTCGGCCGTCCCGACCGGGATGGCGGCCGGCTCGACCGGGGCAAGCCCGAACCCGGGGTCGCGCGGATAGTGGAGCGCGAACGGCCGCTGCTGGCCGAGCGCCGTGACGAGCAGCGACCGCAGCTCCTGCTCGTCCTTCGGGCTCGCGATCACGAGGTTCGGCAGCTGCCGTTGGGCGGGGATCGTGAACATCCCCTGGTGGCTCGTGCCGTCCTCGCCGACGAGTCCGGCCCGGTCGACCGCGATCAGGACCGGCTGGTCGTTCTGGCAGACGTCGTGGACCGTCTGGTCGAATGCCCGCTGGAGGAAGGTCGAGTAGAGGGCGACGACCGGCCGCATGCCGCCCATCGCCAGGCCGGTGGCCAGCGCGACGGAATGCTGCTCGGCGATCCCGACGTCCATGAACCGCTTCGGGAACGCCGCCTGGAACGTCGACAGGCCGGTCCCGGTCGGCATGCCGGCGGTGATCGCGACGATCCGCTCGTCGGTCCGGGCCCGCTCGATCAGCTCCCCGGCGAAGACGGCCGTGTAGTTCGGGTGCTTGGGCGGCTGGCGGACGGCCGAGGCGGGGGCCGCGTCGTCGGCCATCGATTCGGTCGGCATGGCGCCGGTCGCCCCGGCCGCCGCCGAGGCGGGGGCGGGCGCGGCCGGCGGGCTCGACGCCGGGGCCGCGCTCGATCCGTTGCCATTGGCGCTGCCGTTCGCGTGAACCGCGGCCGGCACGGTCATCGGCGGCAGGGCCGCGCCGTGGAACCCGACCTGATCGGCCTCGGCGGGCCGGAAGCCGCGGCCCTTCTGCGTCCGGACGTGGACGATGACCGGCCCGCGCAGCTCGAGGGCCTGCTGGAAGGTCGAGAGCAGCGCCTTGACGTCGTGCCCGGGGACGAGCCCGATGTACGTGATCCCGAGGTCCTCGAACAGCCGGCCCGGCTGGGCGAAGTTCACGACCGACGCGCGCAGGCGCTGGCTGAGCTCGCGGATCGTCGGGCCGACCCCCGGGATCCGGCCGACCAGCTCGTCGTACTTCGTCTTGCTCGACTGCCACGTGCCCGAGAGCTTGATCTGGCTCAGGTACGTCGAGAGCCCGCCGACCGTCGGGCTGATCGACATCTCGTTGTCGTTGAGCACGATCAGGAGCTGGGTCTTGCGCTGGCCGATGTCGTTGAGCGCCTCGAGGCTCAGCCCGCTCGTGATCGCGGCGTCGCCGACGACGACGGCGATCCGCTCCGAGCTGCCGCGAAGGTCGCGGGCGGCGGCCAGCCCCTGCCCGATCGAGAGCCCGGTGCCGGCATGCCCGCCGTCGAACACGTCGTGGGGCGATTCCGAGCGGCGCGGGAAGCCTCCGACGCCGTCGATCTGGCGGAGGGTCCCGAACCGTTCGAGCCGGCCGGTGAGGAGCTTGTGGGGATAGGCCTGGTGGCCGGTGTCCCACACGATCCGGTCGCGCGGCGACTCGAGGAGCCGATGGAGGGCGATCGTCAGCTCGACCACGCCGAGCGAGCTGCCGAGATGACCGCCCGTG
>DATBPR010000589.1:0-12158 GCA_036561285.1 Candidatus Limnocylindrales bacterium
CGTCGGTCATCCCTCGTCCAGCCGGTAGCCGGCCCCGCGGACCGTGACGATCCGGACACCGGCGCTCGGGACCTTCGCGCGGAGCCGGCTCAGCTGGACATCGATCGCGTTCGAGCCGAGCGGATCGGTCTCGTCCGCCCAGGCGTGCTCGGCGATCGCCTTGCGATCGACGACGGCCGGCGATCGCCGCATCAGCAGCTCGAGGATCCGGTATTCCGTGGAGGTCAGGGCCAGCGGCCGCTCGTCGACCGTCACCTGGCGCGTGATGGGGTCGAGGGCGAGGCGTCCGCGCCGGATCGTTGGCGCGTCCAGGCCGCGCGGCCGGCGCTGGAGGGCGCGAACCCGGGCGAGGAGCTCTCCGAAGTCGAACGGCTTGACGAGGTAGTCGTCGGCTCCGCTGTCGAGGCCGCGGATCCGGTCGGAGGCGGTGTCGCGGGCGGTGAGCATCAGGATCGCCGTCGGACGGTCGTGGCGGCGTGCCCAGTCGACGACGTCGATGCCCTCGCGACCCGGCATCCGCCAGTCGAGGATCGCCACGTCGTAGTCGTAGAACTTCAGCTGATCGATCGCGTCGTCGCCGCGCTCGACCGCGTCGACGTGGTAGCCGCTGTCGGACAGGCCGAGGACGATGACCTCCCGGAGGCCCGGGTCGTCCTCGGCGACGAGGATGCGCACGGCGTCAGGGTCGCACGGTTCGGGCCGGCGTTCCGTGCCAGCCTGCCTGACCCCGCTCGATCGGGGCGGTCGAGCGGCGGTCGAGCTTGAGGGCGAGGACCGGGCAGAGCACGACCGCCCGCTTCGCGTGGTCCAGCAAGGCGTCGGGGACTGCGGCGGACTTCACGATCGGGTAGCCCCAGTCGTCGAGCTCCAGCAGCTCGGGCAGCAGCTCGGCGCACAGGCCGAAGCCGTCGCAGGCGATCCGATCGATCACGAGCTCGGTCCTCGTGTCGTCCCTCGCCGGCGCCGGTGTTCGCCTGGATGCCGGCCCCATCAGGCAACCCTCCGATCCGGGCCGCCCAGGCCGTTGCCGTCCTCGAACCGCTCGCGCGTGCACGCGCCACGGCGCTGGTGGACCTCCCACTCCGGTCCGAAGACGCGGAGCGAGCTCCAGAGCTGGCCCACGGCCCCGTCCGGATGGCGACAGGCGCCGCGACCGGCGAGCTGGCGGGACCAGCGCTCGATCCGCTCGAGGTCGTCGCGCTCTGGCCGGCCGGCGGCGATCCGTCCGGTCGCGTCCGCGATGGCCCGCAGGCCGAACACACAGGGGCCGCACTGGGCAGCGCTCTGGCCGGCCATCCAGTCCATGATCCGGGCCGTGGCCCGGACGCCGCAGCGATCGTTGCCGAGGAAGGCGACGACGCCCGCGCCGAAGGCCGACCCGGCGTCACGCAGCGTGATCGGGTCGAGCGGGACGCTCCAGCCGCGATCCGTGGCGAGCCAGCCGCCGAAGTAGCCGCCGAGGAGGACCGCCTGGAGGTCGTCCACGCCACGGCCGGCGCCGGTCTCCTGGGCGAGATCGCCGACCGTCGTCCCGATCTCGATCTCGCGGACGCCGTCGTGGTCCGACCCGCTCACGGTCATGAGCGCGGTGCCCGGCGTCGCGGATCGGCCCCGCTCGCGGTACCACGCGGACCCGAACCGGCCGATCAGCGCGGCATGGGCCAGGCTCTCGACGTTCTGGACGAGCGTCGGACGGCCGCCGATTCCCCGCTCGTACGGCCGTGGCGGGGTCGTCGTCGGCCGCGCGTCCGCCGAGTTCACGTAGTGGACCGCGGCCGATTCCTCGCCGGCGACGTAGGTGGCCGGGGCGTCGAAGAGGTCGATCGGCATCCGGAGGTCGGTCCGCTCGCGAAGGGCCCCCTGGACCGCCGACCGCGCGGAGCGATGCTCGGCCCCGATGTAGACCGCGATCCGGTCGGCGCCGACGGCGTCGGCCGCGAGGAGCGCGCCGTCGATGACGAGATGCGGCCGGAGACGAAGGAGCGTCCGGTCCTTCGCGCTCAGCGGCTCTCCCTCGGCTCCGTTGACGAGGACGACCGGCACGCCACTCGGCTGGGCGGCGACGGATTGCCACTTGCGTCCGACCGGGAAGCCGGCACCACCCCGGCCGAGCAACCCCGACGCCTCGAGGGCCGGGATGACCTCCTCCGCCTGCCGGCCACGGGGCAGCGCCGGGAGACGCCGGACATGGGCGTCATACGGCTCCGGTCCCTGGTCGGCCGGCGGCCCGGCGACGATCCGCGGCTCCATCACTCGTTGCTCCACGGACCTGGATCCCATGCGGATGGGACCGCGACGGGATCGGCCGTGCCGGCAGTCACGGCGGCGAGCCGGCTCCGGTTCGTACCGGTCGTCAACCGCCAGAGCAGGCACGACCCGACGGCGACGACGCAGGCGACGGTGACGGCGAGCATCCACGGCGCGAGCGAATCGCTGCCGGCGTAGAAGGTGTGGAGGACAGCGAGCGGCCATGCGCCGTAGGCGGCCCAGTGCACCAGCCGCCAGGTCCGGTGGCCGATCCGATCCCGGAGCAGGCTCGTGACGATGATGGCCAGCGCGAGATCGACGGAGATCACCCCGAGGGCGACGGGAAGCGGCCGGTAGGCGGAGGCCATCGGAATGACCGCGGCGGCGATGCCGAGCGACGTGAATGGGTCGAGGATCGCGGTGACGATGTGGAGCGCGAGGAAGGCGACCGACACGAGGGCCAGGTTCCGGTGGAGCTGGACCGTCAGGAACCGCGGCCAGGCGGCCGAATGCGCCCGGGCGACCCCGAGCAGCCCGAGGCAGGCAACCGTGCTGAAGAGGATCAGGGACACGACCCCGGAGCCACGCGTGGCGAACCACAGGATCTGCGTGCTCACGCGACGATCTCCGGATCCGGCCAGCCGTTGAGCCGGACGATCCGCCCGTCGGTGTCGACGAGCCTGGCCGGCAGGCCGGTCTCGGCGAGCCGCTCGCGGCCGGCTTCGCCACGCACGATCGCGGCCGTCGCCTCGGTGTTCGCCCGGACGCACGTGTCCGCGACGACCGAGACGGTTCGCCACGGTGAGACAGCCGGCTGACCGGTCCGCGGGTCGAGGAGGTGATGCAGCTCCCGGTCGGCGCGCCGCCAGCGGCGAACGGTCGTGCTCGAGGTAGCGATCGCCCCACCGGAGATCGCGATGGTCTCGCCGCCGGCGTCGGCCGGGATCTCGCTGTCCTCGGCGACGAGGATCCGCCAGCCGCCGTCCGGTGCCCTGCCGGCCGTCGCGATGTCGCCACCGAGCGAGACGAGGATCCCGGCGCCAGGAAGATCGACGGCCGCGAGCGCGGCCGATGCCGCGAGGTCGGCGGCGAACGCCTTGCCCGTCGAGCCGAGGTCGAGCTCGACGCCCGGTCGCAGCCGGACCTCGCCGCGGACGCGCGACAGCTCCACGGTCTGCCAGCCGGGAATGGGCTCGAGGCGGAGCTCGATCGGGCCCGATCGCATGCCGAGGGTCGCGAAGTCGGCGTCGTAGCCGATCGCCCGCATCGCGCGCCCGACGGTCGGGTCGACGGCCCCGCCGGTCTGCTCGGCGGCGTTCAGGGCGACGTCGATCGCCTGGGCGAGGAGGGGGCTGACCGGGACGAATTCGGCGGGCCGCGCATGAAGGAGCACGAGCTCGCTGTCCGGCCGGAAGCGGCTGTACGTCCGGTCCACCTGAGCCAGGAGGGCTTCGACGGCCGCTCGAGCCGCGACGAGGCCCCCGCGGTGGACGACGAGGCGGACACCCGTGCCGAGCGCCCGCCAGGAGGCGCTCTCGATGGGCGGGACCTCGACCGCGGCGATCACGAGCCGCCGGTCGTGGCGTGCGCCGTGCCGGTCGCCGACGTGACGGCGGGCGTCGTCGCGGTCGGGGCGAGCGTCGCGGTCGAGGCCCGGGTGGTGGTCGTGGTCGTGGTCGACGATGTCGTCGTGACGCCCGAGGTCGTCGACGTACCGGAGGTCGAGCCGGCCGCGGCGTCGGCGGTTGTCGTGGTGACGGCCGCGGTCGTGATGGTCGAGTCGGCGCCGCGCCAGGTCGCGGCGGCGAGCCCGGCGAAGCCGCCGACCGCGACGATCCCCGCGACGGTCGCGCCGACGGTCAGGCGTCGGACGCGGTCGACCGCCCGGTCGCGATCGGCGGGGCCGCGGGTCGTCAAGGCAGGCATGTCAGCCATCTTCCGGATCGTTTCTTTCTGAACCATGACAGCGAGGACTGTCGCACGGTTCGCCGTTCGGCGAAGATCGCCGGATGATCCCGAGCCCCGGCTCGACGCCGGCGACCCCGCCGGCCCCGCCGCGGCCGGCCGCTGAACGCTCGGCCGCGCCGATCGACGACCGCCGGGACCGCGTCGTCGGGCTCGTCGTGGTCTTCGCCTTCTCGATCGGCCTGGGCGTCGGCACGGTCACGATCCCGCTCCTCGCCCTGGCCTCGGGCTACGACGCGGCCTCGGTCGGATTCCTCGTCGCGACGGCCGCGGCGATGCAGCTCGCCGGGCGGCTTGCCTTGCCGTGGATGCTCGGCCGGTACACGGACCGCAGCCTGACCGCGATCTCCGCCGTGATGATGGTCGCGGCGTTCGTCCTGCTCATCTGGTCGACCGTGCTGCCGGTCTTCATCGCGGCGCAGCTGCTCCAGGGGGCGGCGCGGGCGATCTTCTGGACCAGCAGCCAGGCCCACGCGATCCGGGACCAGCCGGATCCCATCCGCCGGCTCGTCGACCTCAACGTCGCCGGCAACGCCGGGACCCTCGTCGGACCCGCTGTCGGCGGGCTGCTCGCCTCGATCGGGCTGACGGTCGCGCTCGTGGCGGGTGCCGCCGGGGCGCTGGTCGCCGTCGCCGGGACGGCGTTCCTCCGGGCGTTCCCGCCCTTCGACCGGAAACGTTCCGAGGGCACCCGACGGCTGCTCCGGCGAACCGGCGTCGACGTGGCCTGCTGGGCGAGCGTCGTCGGCGGCCTGTGGTGGTCGATGATGGGCTCGTTCGTTCCCGTCCTGCTCGTCGGCGCGGGCGTCGGCTCGATCGGCGTCGGCTGGGCGATCACCGGATCCGAGGCCGCCGGGATGATCGCCCTGCTCGCGCTCCGGACGGTCTCCCGCACGCGGATCGCGCCCGCCGTCCGGATCGCGGCGGTGATCGCGTCCAGCGCGCTCGTCCTGATCGCGCTCCTGCCGCCCGTCCTGCCGATCGCGATCGCCCTGCTCCTGATCGGTGGCGCCGCCGCCGGCTCGGTCACAACCCTGTCGCCGGCGATGGCGACGCTCGTCGCCTCGGCGGACGAGCAGGGCGACGCGCTCTCGCTGACCGGCGCGTTCCGGGCCGCGGCGCTGTTCGCGTCGCCGGCCGCGGTCGGCGTGCTCGTGACGCCGTTCGCCGTCGGGCCGGCGATGGCGATCGTGACCCTCGCGGTGGGAGGGGCAGGCGCGGTCGTCGGTCGCACCCGGACGTGCCCGGTGGCGAGCCCCGAGCCGGGCCTCAGGCGGTGACGGCCACCTTCGATTCGCTGATCCGGCCGGCCCGGGACCGGTCCCTGAGGATCTGGCCGGCGGCGAGCTTGCCCGGAGCGCCCATCACGCAGCCGCCCGGATGCGTCCCGGAGCCGCACTGGTAGTAGCCCTCGATCGGCGTCCGGTACTGCGACCAGCCGGGCGCCGGCCGGAAGAGCCACATCTGGGGCGCCAGGAACTCGCCGGCGAAGATGTTGCCCTCGGTCAGGCCCACGGTCCGCTCGATGTCGAGCGGCGTCCGGATCTCGCGCTGGAGGACGAGGTCGCCGAAGCCCGGGAAGAACGACTCGAGCGTGGCCTGGACCGTGTCGCCGAAGCGCTCCTTCTCGGTGTCCCAGTCCGAGTCCTTGAGGTGGTACGGCGCGTACTGGATGAAGCACGACATCACGTGCTTGCCGGGGGGCGCCATGTCCGGGTCGATCGTTGACTGGATCGCCGTGTCGATGTACGGCCGCTTCGAGTACCAGCCGTACTTCGCGTCGTCGTAGGCCCGCTCCAGGTACTCCATCGACGGGCCGATGTTCGTGAAGCCGCGGTACTGGTCGACCCGGTCGCCGAGGGCCGGGTAGCGGGGCGCCCCGTCGAGGGCGAAGTTCACCTTCGCCGACGTGCCCTGGAACCGGAACCGCTCGATCGTCTCGACGAGATCGGCAGGCAGCTCGCGCGGGTCGACGAGCTCCAGGAACGTCCGTCGCGGGTCGACGGCCGAGACGACGACCGGGGCCTCCAGCTCGCGGCCGTCGGCGAGGGCGACGCCGGTCGCCCGGCCGCCCTTCGTGATCACGTGGTCGACCGGCGACTCGAGGGCGATCTCGGCGCCGAACGACTGGGCCGCCCGGGCGAGGACCTTCGTGAACCCGCCGTTGCCCCCCTTGTGGAACGCCCATGCCCCGAACTCGCCGTCGTGCTCGCCGAGGATGTGGTACAGGAGCACGAGCCCCGAGCCCTGCGAGTACGGCCCGACCTTCGTGCCGATGATCGAGGACGACGCGAGATAGCCCTTCAGGATGTCCGATTCGAAGTAGTCGTCGAGGAAGTCCGCGGCGCTCCCGGTCAGCAACCGGATCGCGTCGTGGAGGACCTTCTTGTCGAGCTTGCGGAGCTGCGAGCCCATCGCGGCGAGCCGGACGAGCTCCTCGGGATCGTCGGTGAAGAGGTCCGGTGGGACCTGGTCGAGGAGCGGCTTGATCGCGCGGCAGACCCGCAGGACGTCGTGGTTGAACGCGTCGTAGGCGTCTGCATCGTGGACGCTGTGGCGGGAGATCTCGCGGAGGTTCTCGCCGTGATCCTGGCCGAGGAGCAGGTAGTCGCCGTTCTCCATCGGGGCAAAGGTCGACGGCATCAGCAGCGGCATGAAGCCGTGCTTCGTGAGCTCGAGGTCGTGGATGATGTCCGGCCGGAGCAGGCTCAGGGCGTACGAGAACGTCGTGAACCAGAAGCCGGGCCGGAGCTCCTCGGTGATCGCGGCGCCGCCGACGAGATGGCGCCGTTCGAGGATCAGCGTCTTCAGCCCGGCCTTCGCGAGATAGGCGCCATTCACGAGGCCGTTGTGGCCGCCACCGATGACGATCGCGTCGTACCGTCGATCGCGGGCGCTTCGGTCCGTGCCGTTGCCGTTCGAGCTCGCCTTCGGGCTCCGCCCGTTGCCGGCCGCGGCCTTCGTCGGGCGGCCGCTCTCGGCGCGAGCCGGCGCGCTCGTCGACTTCGGCATCAGGCGGTCCTCCGTTCCGGGTTGTAGAGGGGCAGCCGCGCGACGGCCGCGTCGAAGTACTCGTAGCGATGGTTGACCGGCAGCTCGAGCTTGACGGTCGAGCCCGGCGTCGCGCAATCCAGCGGAACGCGGGCGAGGGCGATGTGGCGCTGCAGCATCGGCGAATACATCAGGCTCGTCGCGTAGCCGATCTGGGTGACGCCCTCGTCGCTGTAGACGTAGTACTCGTCCTGGATCGGGGTGTGATCCTTCGGCGGGATCAGCCCGGCGTCGTCGTAGTGGCGGTCGTAGTCGCGCCAGTCGAGGACGAGCCCGGTCACCTTCCAGCGGGATGACTTGTCGCGCAGCTCGCGCTCCAGCGCGCCCCGGCCGATGAAGGTCCGGTCGTCACTGGCGAGGTCGCGGACCATCCAGCCGAGCCCGACCTCGACGAGGGACGACCGCGTGGCGTTGGTCCACGAGTAGCGGCTCGAGGCGAAGTCGACGTCGAGAAGCAGGAGCCCGGCCTCGATCCGGGCCATGTACAGGGCGATCATCCCGAACGGGACCACGCCGCGCCCGGCCGATGCCTCCGTGACCGCATCCCAGACCGCCAGTGCCCGATCGGCGGGGATCCAGAGCTCGTAGCCGAGGTCGCCCGTGTAGCCCGTCCGGGAGATCCGGATCGGCGCGCCGGCGAGCCGGGTGTCGCACAGCCCGAAGTACGGCACGCGCTCGATGCCGGGGACGAGCGTGGCGAGGACCTCGCGCGACTTCGGCCCCTGGATCGCCAGGACGGCGGTCCCCTCGCTCTGGTCCTCGAAGGTCACCCGGTGGCGGCCGGCGAGCCCCTCGAACCAGGCGAGGTTCGGCTCGGCGCAGGTCAGGAGGTAGTCGTCCGGGCCGTTCCGGAAGATCACGCCGTCCTCGACGACGAAGCCGCCGTCGTCGAGCCAGGCGGTGTACTGCCCGTGGCCGACGGCGCAGGTCCGGATGTCACGGGCGAGCACGCCGCCGAGGAACGCCTCCGCGTCCGGACCATGGATCCGGTACTTGAACAGCGGCGACGAGTCGAAGAGCCCGGCGCTGTTGCGGATCGCGAAGTACTCGAACTTCTCGGACTGCTGGTATTTCTGGGCGACGAGGTAGCCCGACCAGTGCTCCCACAGCCCGGTCTCGTTGGCCGCGCTGGTCCGGTCATGGAACGGGGTCGTTCGAATCATCGAGGCCTCGCTGCAGCCTGTCGCCGGTCCCGTCGCGACCGGCCCATCGTCACGGGTGCGCGTCTCGCGGCGTCCACCGGACGGTCGGCTGACGGTCGCTCATCCGCCCGGCGACGCGGCCGCGCGTCCCGCGTGATGCACCGGCCGTTTCGTACGATGAGCCGACGCGCGGCCCCGCGTGGATCGACCGCGCGTTCCGCCGCCTTATCCTGTCGCGATGGCGCTGTTCACCCTCGACGAACCCGGACCGCTCGACGAGCCGTCGTTGATCGTCGCGCTCGACGGCTGGGTCGACGCCGGCAATGCGGCCACGACCGCGGCCGGTCTGATCGGCGATGGCGGACGGGTGGTCGCGACCTTCGACGCCGACCGGCTCTTCGACTACCGCGCCCGCCGGCCGACGCTCGAGATCATCGACGGGCGGCTCTCCGAGCTCGACTGGCCGGCCTTCCGGATCCGGCTCGTCCGGGTCGCGGATCGCGACGTGCTCGTCCTCTCCGGCCCGGAGCCGGACTACCGCTGGCCGAGCCTCGCCGAGGCGGTCAGCGACGTCGCGCGGCAGCTCGGCGTCCGCGAATGGATCAGCCTCGGGGCGATCCCCGCCGCGGTCCCGCATACCCGGCCGGTCCCGATCCTGGGGACGGCGTCACGCCCGGGGCTGCTCCGGGGCGACATCCGGCCCGGGCCGTCGGGGCTCTTGCGCGTGCCGGCCGCCCTCGTCAGCGTCCTCGAGATGCAGGCCCAGACCGACGGCATCGACACGGTCGGCTACTTCGCCCAGGTCCCGCACTATGTCAGCGGGCCGTACCCGCCGGCCGCGGTCGAGCTGCTCGTCGCCGTGGAGCGCCACCTCGGCCTGTCGTTCGATCGCGGCGAGCTCGTCGACGAGTCCGAGCAGCTCCGGACCCGTCTCGACGCGGCGACGGCCGCGGACGACAACACGCGGGGGTATGTCCAGCGCCTCGAATCGATGGTCGACGAGGAGCGCCTTCCCGCCGGCGATGACCTGATCAGCGAGATCGAGCAATTCCTCAGGGACCAGGGGACGCAACGCTGAACCGTCCGGCTCCTCTCCGATCGTGGGTCCTGGTCTGGCTCGTCGCGCCGATCGCGATCGCCTGCAGCATGGGCCCGAATCGCGCGACGATCATCAACCGGACGACGCTTCCGATCGCCATCCGGGCGGACTACGACGGCCGAACCGTCCTGACCGTGCCGGCCTGCAGCACGGTGACCTTCCAGAGCGACGGATCCTGGCATGCGATCGACCCACCCGCACCGGCAGCGACCGCGCCGGCGGATCCTGCGGCCGTGTTCATCGACGCCAACCTCCCCTACGGTCCGGAGGGAGGCATCGGTGGGGACATCCTCGTGACATCCGAGCGTGCGATGTCGGGTGCGCCAGGCGCGTTCCCGTCCCCGCCACCGTGCGAGGGTCGGCCGGTGCCCGCGTCACCGTCGCCCGTCCCAGCGCCCACCCGGGAGCGGCCGAGCGGATAGTCGACACAATCTGTCAGCAATCCGCTAGACTGCGGAACGATGCGTGCGTCCAGGCTCGTCTCGCTTCTCCTGCTCCTCCAGTCCCGCGGTGGCCAGACCGCCGCCGAGCTGGCGCGCGAGCTCGAGGTATCGGTCCGGACGATCCATCGCGACGTCGACGCCCTGAGTGCGTCCGGCGTCCCGATCTACGCCGATCGCGGACCGCATGGCGGGATCCGCCTCGTCGACGGCTACCGGACCCGCCTCACCGGAATGACCGCGGACGAGGCCGAGGCGCTCTTCCTCGCCGGCCTCCCGGGTCCTGCCGCGGAGCTCGGGCTCGGGACGGTGGTTGCCGCGGCCCGGCTGAAGGTCCTCGCCGCGCTCCCGACGGAGATGCGCGGCCGCGCCTCACGCCTGGTGGAGCGGTTCCATCTCGACGCGGCCGCCTGGTATCACGCAGACGAGGCGGTGCCGCACCTGGGCGAGCTGTCCGAGGCCGTCTGGGAGTGCCGGCGGGTGCAGATCGGCTATGACCGCGGCGACAAGACCGTCGATCGGATCCTCGAGCCACTCGGGCTCGTCCTGAAGGCCGGCGTCTGGTATCTCGTGGCCGCCGCCGATGGCCAGCCGCGGACCTATCGCGTCTCGCGGGTGAGCCGGGTGACGACGCTGGACGACGTCTTCGAGCGGCCGGAGCGCTTCGACCTGGCGGCGTTCTGGACCGAATCGAGCGCGGCCTACGAGCGCGACACGCCGCGGGTGGAGATCGTCCTCCGGATCGCCCGCGACCGGCTCGACCGCCTTCGCGGCGTCATCGGCGAGCGACCGTTCGACACGATCGAGCGGCTCCACGACGCGGATCCGGACGGCTGGGTCCGGCTGAAGGTGCAGCTCGACTGGCCGAACGAGGTCACGACCCAGATCCTCGCCGTCGGGCCGGCCTGCGAGCTCCTCGAGCCCGAGGCGCTCCGGCGCCGGATCGCCGAGGAATCGCGGCGACTCGCGGCGCGCTACCAGGACGTCGAAGCGGCGCCCACCGATCCGGTGAGCGCCGCTCCCCCCATCCATCCGGCTGTCCCCGTCGCGGGCTAGGCGACCCCGCACGCGGCGTCGCTCGATCGGCCCGTCCCGGTGGTCACGTCCGCCCGGCGAACCGGGGCCGCGGTCGCGATGCGCATGGTCGGCGCGGTCTCGATCGCCGGCGTCTCGAGCATCCGATGCTCCCGGCTGGCCCGCTCGATCTCCCGCATCCGGTCCGAATGGATCGCGTGCATCAGGGGCTGGGAAGGGAACATGTGGCACCTCGCTTGTCTCGTTCCGTTCCGGTTGCTTCCGTCTCGTTCATCCTGTCAGACATACCTGCCAGAACCTGTCATCTCTGTCGACGAACGACGGGAATCGCCGCGGGATCTCGGTCGGGAACACCTTCCCGGGCGCCCGCAAGGCGTTTGCCACGTTCCTCCGGCGATCCGGGAGCGACAGTGCCGCGCGGATCGCGGACACTCCGGCGGTGCATGACGGAGGCAGCCCCAGATGACGTTCAACCCGAATGTGCAGCTCGACCCGACTCAGGTCACCGACGTCCGCGGTCGATCCATGGGCCGGGGCGGCGGCCTGGCCGTCGGCGGCGGCGGCATCGGGCTCGTCATCGCGATCCTCTACGTGCTGCTCGGCGGGAACCCCGGTGACCTGATCTCGTCCAGCGGCGGGAGCGGGCCGGACGTCAACGGACCGAACAGCTCGGCGCTGGCCGAGTGCAAGACGGGCACCCAGGCAAACGAGCGCGAGGACTGCCAGATCGTGGGTGCCGTGAACAGCGTCCAGGCCTACTGGGCCGGCGTGGTCCAGGGCTACCGCCCGGCGGAGACGATCCTGTTCAGCGGCAGCACCTCAACCGGCTGCGGCGACGCGACGACCGCGGTCGGGCCCTTCTACTGCCCGGTCGACACGAACGTCTATCTCGACCTCGGCTTCTTCCAGGAGCTCCACGACCAGCTCGGCGCCAACGCCGGGCCGTTCGCCCGGGACTACGTGGTCGCCCACGAATACGGCCACCACATCCAGGACCTCGTCGGCGATCTCCAGTCCGGCGGCAACGACACGGGCGCGACGGGGCGGTCCGTCCGGACCGAGCTCCAGGCGGACTGCTATGCCGGCGTCTGGGGCAACCACGCCACCGCGACGGGCTTCCTGCAGGCGCTGACCACGGCCCAGATCAATGACGCTCTCGATGCCGCGGCCGCCGTCGGC
>DATBPR010000590.1:0-8271 GCA_036561285.1 Candidatus Limnocylindrales bacterium
GTTGCTGGCGGCCTTGTCGCGCCGGATGTCCTGCTCGCGCGCGCGAAGGGTCATCACGAAGGCCCGCTGGCCGCGGACGTCGGTCGTCATCCCGACGAGCCGGCCGGGGATCTGGCGGACGAGCGCGTCGGTGGAAGCCAGGATTCCGAGATACGGGCCGCCGTACTGCGGCGCGATCCCGAGCGGCTGGCCCTCGCCGGCCGCGATGTCCGCGCCGTACGCGCCGGGCGGGGCGAGGACCGCGAGCGAGACCGGCTCGATGACGCTGACGAACAGGGCGCCCGCCCCGTGGGCGAGCCGGCCGATCTCCGCCATCGGCTCGAGCAGGCCGAGGAAGCTCGGCTGGGCCGCGATCACCCCGGCGACCGGGTTGCCGTCCGTCAGCTGCCGCTCGAGGGCCGCGAGGTCCGTGGTGCCGGCGACGTCGCCCTCGACCACCAGCGGGATCGTCTCCAGCTCGAGCCCGCCGCCGAAGTAGGTCTCCAGCGTCTGGCGGTAGTGGGGATGGACCGCGGCGCTGACGAGGACCCGCTCGCGGCGCGTCGCCCGGCAGGTCATCAGGGCCGCCTCGGCCGTCGCCGCGGCACCGTCATAGTGCGAGGCGCTCACGACATCGAGGTCGACGAGCTCCGCGAGGAGCGACTCGTACTCGTAGATGCTCTGGAGCGTGCCCTGGCTGATCTCCGGCTGGTACGGCGTGTAGGCCGTGTACCACTCGCCCCGGAGAAGGAGCTGGTCGACCGCCGGGGGAGACCAGTGGCGATAGACGCCGGCGCCGAGGAACGAGGCGAGGTCCGTCCGGTTCCTGCCGGCCAGCCCCTGGAGGCGAGCGGCGAGCTCCAGCTCCGGCTCGGGCTCGGGCAGGTCGAGTGGGCTCGCCCGGAGGGCCTCGGGGATGTCGGCGAAGAGCTCGTCGACCGAGGCGATGCCCAGCGCCGCGAGCATCCGCTCGCGATCGCCGGCGGTGTGCGGACCGTACGGCATGTGGTGCGGCCCGGCCTCAGCCTGCGGCGATCAGGGCGTCGTAGGCCGACGCGTCGAGGAGCTCGTCGAGCTCGCCGGGCGCGGTGAGCTTGAGGCGGAGCATCCAGCCCTCGCCGTACGGATCGCTGTTCACGAGCTCCGGGGACCCCGTCAGGGCGTCGTTCGTCGTGGTGACGTCGCCGGTCAACGGGGCGAAGAGGTCGCTTACCGCCTTGACCGATTCGACGACGCCGAAGGCGGCGAACTGGGTGAGGGACCGCCCGCTCTCGGGCAGCTCCACGAACACGATGTCGCCGAGCTGGTCGGCGGCGTAGGCCGTGATGCCGACCGTCGCCTCGTCTCCCTCGATGCGGACCCACTCGTGGTCCTTCGTGTAGCGCAGCTCCGCGGGGACCATCGCGTGCTCACTCCTCCTCGGCACGGGCGGCATCGGGACGCACTCGGCGTGCGGATCGGGGCTCGCGGGGCGTCGGCCCCCGTCAGCGGGCCCGGCGGTAGAACGGCAGGGCGACGACCTCGGCGGGAACCCGCTGATCGCGGATCTCGACGTCGATCATCGTACCCGGCTCGGCATCGGCCGTGGCGACGTAGCCCATCGCGATCGGCTGGCCGAGGGTCGGCGACTGGGTCCCGCTCGTCACGACCCCCGTCGCGCGGTCTCCGGACAGCAGGCGATAGCCGTGACGGGCGATGCCGCGGCCACGCAGTCCGAGCCCGACGAGCTTCCGCTCGACACCCTCGCGGGCGACCCGCTCGAGGGCTGCGCGCCCGACGAAGTCACCGGCCTTGTCGAGCTTGACGACACGCCCGAGACCGGCCTCGTACGGGTTCGTCGCCGCGTCGAGCTCGTTGCCGTAGAGCGGCATCCCGGCCTCGAGCCGGAGCGTGTCCCGCGCGCCGAGCCCGATCGGGGCGATGCCGTCGGCCTTGCCGGCGTCCATCAGCGCGTCCCACAGCTGGGTCGCCCGGGCGGTGTCCACGAAGACCTCGAAGCCGTCCTCGCCCGTGTAGCCCGTCCGGGCGACCAGGGCCGGGATCCCGGCGACGGAGCCCTCGGCGATCGCGTAGTACCGGAGCGCGTCGAGGTCGACGTCGGTCAGCGGCCGGACGATCCCGACCGAGCGCGGCCCCTGGATCGCGACGAGCGCGGTGACGAGCGAGCTGTCGTCGAGAACGGCCTTGAACGCCTCGATCCGCTCGGCGAGCAGGTCGCTGACGACCTGGGCGTTGCTGGCGTTGGCGACGACCAGGAACCGCTCCGGCGCCAGCCGGTAGACGATCAGGTCGTCGAGGATCCCGCCGTTCGGGGCGACGATCATCGAGTAGTGGGCGCGCCCGTCGGCGAGCTTCGGCGGATCGGTGACGAGGGCGAACGCGAGCGCCGCACCGGCCTCCGGCCCCTCGACGAACAGCTCGCCCATGTGGGAGAGGTCGAACAGCCCGGCCCGCTCCCGGACCGCCCGGTGCTCGTCGAGGATCCCCTGGTACTGGACCGGCATCTCCCAGCCGGCGAAGTCGATCAGGCGGGCGCCGGCAGCGACGTGCCGGTCGCGGAGCGGGGTCTCGTGGAGCACCAGGGGCAGCGGATCGGCCATGGGGGTGCCTCAGACGCCGCCGAGCGACGCTTCGGCCTGGTGCGACGCGTCCGGTGGGCGGCGCTGGGCGGAGGCGGGATCGACGACCTCGGCGGCCCTGGCCACGAGGGCCCGCTCCGTCTCGAACGTCAGCAGCGAGGAGGCCTGATCGAACGGGACCCAGCGGACCTGGTCGAACTCGTGATCGTGAGCCGCGAGGTCGCCGCCGGTCGGCTCCATCAGGTAGTAGTGGACCGTCTTGTGGATCCGCGTCCCGCGCTGGACGAACCAGTACTCGATCGAATCGAGGACGTCGGTGATCCGGACCTCGAGACCGGTCTCCTCGGCGACCTCCCGGAGCGCCGTCTGCTCGCGCGTCTCACCGGCGTTCGGCGTGCCCTTGGGCAGCGTCCAGGTGAGGAGGTCGCGATCCCGGCGACGGGCGCCGACGACCAGTGAGGGGACTCCCTCGTCGAAGCGAACGACGATGCCGCCGGCCGAAGTGGCGGTGCCGGTCCTCAGCCGCGCCACGGCGCCGTGGCGGCGCTCGAGCGGCGGGTCACGCCCGAGGCGGCGGAGCCCGTCCAGCGGTAGGCGACCTGGGGTCGCGGACGGCCGTCGACAATGCGGCGGGGCGTCGCGGCGGTGATGGCCCGCCAGTCGCCCCGGAGCTGGGCGAGGATGCCGTCGCCGGGCCGACGGAGGACCGTCAGACGGGTCGAGGCGGGGTGGAACGAGCCGGCGCCCTTGAGGCCCAGGTGACGCTCGCGCGCCCGGGCGGACGGGCGGACGAACTGCGCGGCCGGACGGGCCGCGTACCGCGCGGTGATGCTTCGTTCCATGGGCTGGAATGGTACCCCTTCAATCCGGCCTTGCAAGGGCCGGATCCGCCGCGGAGCGGAGGTCGGACGCGGCTTCCGGTGTCAGCGAGCCCCGCCGCTCCGCGATGCCGATCTCGCGGTCGGCGAGGCGGGCGTAGAGCGCGGCGACGCCCGGCGCCCGGGTCTCGAGCTCCGCGAGATGGGCGCGGATCGTGCCCCGGTCGCCGCGGGTCGCCGGACCGGTCAGGGCGCGGTCGATCCCGAGGGCTCGCGCGTTGCCCAGGGTCTGCTCGATCAGGGGGCCGTAGACCGCGAGGCTGCCCGCCTCGTCGAGACCGGCGAGCCGCCCGAGCTCGGCGATCGCGTCGAGGAGGGCATCGAAGCCGCCGGCAGCGAGGACAGCCGCTGCGTGGTAGGCGGGCTTCGAGCCGGGCGCCAGGCGGACCGGCGTCGCGCCGAGGGCCTCCGCCATCCGGGCCAGCAGGTCCAGGAGCTGGTCGTCGCCCTCGATCGCGATCGTCGCGCCGTGGAACGCGGCGACCGCGCGCTCGAGATCGGCGAAGGCGACGAGCGGGTGGAAGGAGCCGGCCTGGGTCCCTGCGGCCATCGCGCCGGCCAGGGCGTCGGCTCCGAGCAGGCCGCTGGTGTGGATCATCGCCTGGCCGCCGTACATGTGGAGGTCACCGGCGACCCGGGGGATGGCATCGTCGGGCACGGCGAGGACGATCAGCTCGACCTCCTCGACGAGCGGCACGGCGTCGGCGAAGGCCCGGACGCCGGGGACGAGGGATCGGAACCGGTCGCGCCGTCCGGCGTCCCGGCTCGCGACCGCGTGGACCGGCCAGCCGGCCCGGTCGAGGGCCACGCCGAGGGCCGAGCCGACTGCCCCGGCCCCGACGATGCCGATGACCGGCGGCTCGCCCGGCGCGCTCTGGTTGTGGGGATGGCGGTGCGGGTCGGCCTCGTGGTCGTGGTCCGGATCGTCCGCGTCGGCTGACCGCGTCGGGTCGAGATCGATCCCGGCCGCCTCGATCTCGCGGAGCGTCCGCTCGCGGTCGTCGGCAGGCCGGTCGGGCCCGCCCCACGCCTTCATCGGCCGGGCCTCCGGCCGCGGTCCGGCCACGGTCGGCGGTACTCTTCCACGCAAGCGAGTGTACCGACCGCACGACGGAGGATCCGTGGCGAGCTCCGATCCGTTCGGCGCCCGAGACAGCCTCGGGCCCGGGCTTCCCGATGCCTATCGACTGACCGCGCTCGGCGACCGGATCGACCTCGATCGCGCCCCCGTGACGCTGAAGATCCTGCTCGAGAACGTGCTCCGAAACGCCGGTGGCGGGATCGTCGAGGCGCGCGACGTCGAGACCCTGGCGGCGTGGCGACCGGGCGAGGCCGCGGAGGCCGAGATCCCGTTCATGCCGGCCCGGGTGATCCTCCAGGACTTCACCGGGGTGCCGGCGATCGTCGACCTCGCGGTCATGCGCGACGCCATGGCCGATCTCGGTGGCGATCCGGCGCTCGTCAACCCGCTCGTGCCGGCGGACCTCGTGATCGATCACTCGGTCCAGGTCGACCAGTTCGGGACACCCACCGCGTTCGCGTTCAACGTCGAGCGGGAATACGAGCGGAACGGCGAGCGCTACCAGCTGCTCCGCTGGGCTCAGACGGCGTTCCGCGACCTGCGTGTCGTCCCGCCCGGGACCGGGATTGTCCACCAGGTCAACCTCGAGTTCCTCGCGACGGTCGTGACCGACGCCCCGGACGGCGCGGGCGGGCGGATCGCCTACCCCGACACCCTCGTCGGGACGGACTCGCATACGACGATGGTCAACGCCCTCGGCGTCCTGGGCTACGGGGTCGGCGGGATCGAGGCCGAGGCCGTCCTCCTCGGCCAGCCGCTCTACCAGCCGATGCCGCGGATCGTCGGCGTCCGGCTCCGCGGCGCGCTGCCGCAGGGCTCGACGGCGACCGACCTCGTCCTCGTCGTGACCCAGATGCTCCGCGCCCACGGCGTCGTCGGCGCGTTCGTCGAGTTCGCCGGCGACGGGCTCGCCGGGCTGGCCCTCGCCGACCGGGCCACGATCAGCAACATGAGCCCCGAGTTCGGGGCGACGTCGACGTTGTTCCCGATCGACGACGAGACGCTCGCCTACCTGCGGCTGACCGGCCGGACGCCGGAGCGGATCACGCTCGTCGAGCGCTACGCGAAGGACCAGGGCCTGTGGCGCGAGCGGGGTCCCGGCCCGGACTTTGACGAGGCGCTGGAGCTGGATCTCGCGACGGTCGAGCCATCGGTGGCCGGGCCGCGGCGGCCCCAGGACCGGGTCCCGCTCACGGGGCTGCGGGCAAACTTCCGTTCGGCGTTCCCGGACGGCCTCGTCGCCGAGACCTCGGCGGAGCTCGAGAGCCAGCCGCCCCTCGGCGGCGAGGTCGAGGACTCCTCCGCGGGCTCGTTCCCCGCGAGCGACCCGCCGTCCTTCGCCGCGGCGGACATCCGCGACCAGGCCACGACCGACGAGCCGGCCGGCGCGGCGCCGTCGATGGACGACCAGGAATACCGGCCGGTCGCCATCCAGGTCGACGGCCGACGGGCGACGATCCGGACCGGATCCGTGGCGATCGCGGCGATCACGTCGTGCACAAACACCTCGAACCCGACCGTGATGGTCGGAGCCGGGCTCCTCGCCCGGAATGCCGTCGCGCGCGGGCTGACCGTCCCGCCGACCGTGAAGACGTCCCTCGCGCCCGGCTCGAAGGTCGTCACGGCCTATCTCGAGGCGGCCGGCCTGATGGACCCGCTCGAGCGTCTCGGGTTCGCTCTCGCCGGCTACGGCTGCACGACGTGCATCGGCAACTCCGGCCCGCTCGACGAGCCGATCGCGAACGCCGTCACCGAGAACGACCTCGTCGTCGCGGCGGTCCTCTCGGGTAACCGCAACTTCGAGGGCCGGATCCATCCCCTCGCGCGGGCCAGCTACCTCGCCTCGCCGCCGCTCGTCGTGGCGTTCGCCCTGGCCGGGCGGGTCGACGTCGACCTGACGACCGAGCCGCTCGGCACCGGGTCGGACGGACGCCCCGTCATGCTCAGCGACGTCTGGCCCTCCGCCGAGGAGATCCGGACGGTCATCGGCAGCGCGATCGACCCGGCCCTGTTCCGGGCCACGTACGCGGTCGTGTTCGACGGCGACGATCGCTGGCGGGCCCTGCCGATCCCGGCGGGCGACCGCTACGACTGGAACCCCCGCTCCACGTACATCGCCAAGCCGCCCTTCTTCGACGGCCTCGCCGTCGACCCGCGTCCGGTCACCGACATCGACGGAGCCCGCGCCCTCGTCGTCCTCGGCGACTCGATCACGACCGATCACATCTCGCCGGCGGGCTCGATCGCGCCGTGGTCGCCAGCGGGCGACTGGCTCCAGGAGCGCAACGTCGGGCCGCTCGAGTTCAACTCGTACGGCGCCCGCCGCGGGCACCACGAGGTGATGGTGCGCGGCACGTTCGCGAACATCCGCCTGCGGAACGCGCTCGCGCCGGGCAAGGAAGGCCCGTACACGGTCCACCTCCCCGACGGCGAGGAGCAGTTCATCTACGACGCGGCGATGCGCTACCAGCGCGAGGGCACGCCCCTCGTGGCGATCGCCGGCCGCGAGTACGGCTCCGGCTCGTCGCGCGACTGGGCGGCGAAGGGGACGATGCTCCTCGGGATCCGGGCGGTGATCGCGGAAAGCTACGAGCGGATCCACCGCTCGAACCTCGTCGGGATGGGCGTCCTGCCGCTCCAGTTCCTGCCCGGCGAGAGCGCCGCGTCGCTCGGCCTGACCGGCCGCGAGCGGTACGCGATCCACGGGCTGGCGGAAGACCTGACGCCGCGCAAGCGGCTGACCGTCGTCGCGACCGCCGATCCGGCCGACGGCGGCGGGGAGCGACGGTTCACCGCCATCGCCCGGCTCGACGGCGCGATCGACGTCGGCTACTACCAGAACGGCGGGATCCTGCCCGCAGTCCTGCGACGGATCGCCGCGTCGAACGGGAACGCGTAGGCTTCCTGAACGACGGCGCCCCGCGCCTCGTATCCATGTCGAGCGCTGTCGACCGGACCGACGGCATGCCCGAGGAGCCGACCACGGACACCACGACCGACTCCGACCCGGCGGCCGACATCGCGGCCGCGCCATCGGACCTGACGACCCGGTCGACCCGCCATCTTCGCGACGACCTGATCGAGGCGGTCGGCCGGGCGGTCGTCGGCGCCGAGGAACCGGTCCGCCTCGTCCTCACGGCGCTCCTCGCCGACGGCCACGTCCTCGTCGAGGACGTCCCCGGGACGGGCAAGACGCTCCTTGCCCGGGCGATCGCCCGGGCCCTCGACCTCCGGACCAACCGGATCCAGGGGACGCCGGACCTCCTCCCGGTCGACGTCACGGGGTCCAGCCTGTACGAGGGCGGCACGCTCCGCTTCGCGCCCGGCCCGGTCTTCACGAACATCCTGCTGGTCGACGAGATCAACCGGGCGACACCGCGGACCCAGGCGGCGCTGCTCGAGGCGATGCAGGAGCGGCAGGTCTCGATCGAGGGCGCGACGCGCCCGCTGCCCGATCCGTTCGTGGTCCTCGCGACGCAGAACCCGATCGAGTTCGAGGGGACCTTCGCCCTCCCGCAGGCCCAGCTGGACCGCTTCCTCGTCCGGATCCAGCTCGGCTATCCGGACGTGGCCGGCGAGCGCTCGATCGCCCGCCGCTACCAGGCGGCTGCGGAACCGCTCGACCGGATCGAGCCGGTCGCCGACGGGCCACGACTGCTCGCCCTCCGCGACGAGGTCCGGCGCGTCCGCGTCGCCGACGAGGTCGAGGCGTATCTCGTCTCGCTCGTCCGGGCTACCCGCCTCCACCCGGACA
>DATBPR010000591.1:0-2240 GCA_036561285.1 Candidatus Limnocylindrales bacterium
AAGCCGGCAGCCGGTCCGGGTCGTCGTGGGGCCGGGTGAAGGCCGACTCGTAGAACTGGAGCGGGTTGCCCTCCGGATCCCAGAGGAAGCAGAACGACCCGTAGTCGGTCCGGACCACCTCCTCGTGTCGGACCCCGGCCGCGTCCAGCCGCTGGATCGCGAGCCGGAGGTTGTCGACGATCAGCTCCGGGACAACACCGCCGGTTCGATAGTCCTTCGGCTCGGCGGAGGCGACGCCGCCGGCGATCAGGGAGAGGCTCGTCCCCTGCGTGGCGTCGAACCGGATGAACGAACGGGTGCGGTAGAGCAGCCGGAGCCCGATCACGTCGCGATAGAACCGGAGCTCCGCCTCGGGGTCCTCGACGAAGATCAGCGCGCCGCGGACCTTGCTGACGTTGCCGAGCGCCTGGATCATCGCCATCGGTCCGGTCCTCCCTCAGCTCAGCTCGCGACGGACGACGGGGAACCGCTCGTCCTCGACGACGATTGCGAACCCGGATTCGACCCAGAACGCCGGCGTGGCCGCGCTCGTGGCATCCGGCCGGGTTCCACGCTCCGGGTACGCCTCGACGGCCGCGAAGCCGCGACCCTCGAGATCGTCGCAGACGGCGCGGATCAACGCGCTGGCATGTCCCCGGTCGCGGGCCTCGGCGGTGGTCGCGATGCAGGTGATGACGGCGGGCAGCGGCGCGTCGGGAAGCTGCGGGTAGAGATCGCGCAGGCGCTGCGCGCGCGGGTAGGCGGACAGCGGCCCGAACTGGGCGTACGCGACGGCGACCTCGTCGACCAGGAGGACCTTGGCATAGCTCCCGAAGACGGCGCGCCCGCGACCGAGGAGGGTCAGCTTCCGCGGCGCGTTGGCGTCGACCGCCGGCCGGGCAGCGGGCCGCGGCGCGAACGGGTTCTCGACGGAGGCGTCCGCGTCGTCGTCCGCGAACGGGTCGAAGACGGGCACGCCTGCTCCGCCGGACGGCGCGAACGGATTGAACGCCGGCTCGCGGCTCGCCGGGGCAAACGGATTGTCGGCGACGGCCGGGCGGGCGGACGCCGGCCGCGGCGAGCCCTCGAGCCAGGCGAGGCGCGCGGCCTTGCTGCCGCGATCGCCGTCTTCCCAGTAGTCGCACGTGCGGTGGTCGAACCCCGGATCCGCGCACGGCGGGATCGACCGGAACGTCGGCTCGTCGGTGACGTCGACGATCCGAATCGCGGTCACGCCGCCGCTCCGTCGTCCGCGACTCCCACGACGAGGTCGACGAGCGTCCCGTCGTGGACGATCCGCGTCACGGCGGCGAGGTCCGGGCCGGGCTCGCGGTCCCCGTCGAGCGGCGGGACGACGGCCCGGATCCGGGCGTGCGCCTCGGCGACGCCGGCACCGGGCGCGGGGGCGAAGGACGGGCCCGACTCTGCCGCCTCTCCGGCAAGCAGGCGCGACCGGTGATCGATCGCCTCGCTCGCGACGCGCAGCTCGATCGCGACGATTCGCTCGACGTGCTCGAGGACCGCCCGGGCATGACGCGCGGCGATCGCGCCCATCGACACGTGGTCCTCCTGGTTGGCGCTCGTCGGGATCGTGTCGACCGAGGCGGGATGTGCCAGCACCTTGTTCTCCGACACGAGGGCGGCCGCGGTGTACTGGGCGATCATCAGCCCGGAATCGAGACCGCTCGAGGAGGCCAGGAAGGGCGGCAGGCCGCCGTTCAACCGCGAGTCGAGCAAGAGCGCGGTCCGCCGCTCGCTGATCGAGCCGAGCTCGGCGATCGCGAGCTTGGCGAAGTCGAGCGCGAGGGCGATCGGCTCGCCGTGGAAGTTCCCGCCGCTGATCACCCGGCCGCCCCCGGTTGCCATCGCGTCCTCCGCGGCGACGCCGCCCTCCGGGAACACGAGCGGGTTGTCGGTCGCGCTGTTCATCTCGATGTCGAGCACCCGCCGGAGGTGGTCGAGCCCGTCCCGGACCGCCCCGTGAACCTGCGGCACGCAGCGAAGCGAGTAGGGGTCCTGGACCTTGTGGCTCGTCGCCTTGTGGGCGGCCTGGAAGCCGGAGTCGCGGAGCAGGTGGCGGAGCTCCGCGGCGACGGCGATCTGGCCCGGGTGCGGCCGGGCGAGCTGGTATGCCGCGCTGAACGCGACGTCGGTCCCGAGCAGCGCTTCCACCGACATCGCCGCCGCGACGCTCGCCGTCCGGGCGAGGCGATCGGCGTCCCGGAGGAGCAGCGCGCCGATGGCCGTCATCAGCTGCGTGC
>DATBPR010000592.1:0-3712 GCA_036561285.1 Candidatus Limnocylindrales bacterium
GGTGCTGCGGGACCTCGGGGCGAACCTCGGCCAGGGCTACCTGTTCGCTCGGCCGATGGACGTCGACGCGATGGCCGCGCTGATCGCGGCCGATGCCCCGCTCGGCGAGGCCGCGCCCGAGCCGGGCAGCGCCGAGGCGCCGCCCGCTCGCCGGATCGCCTGATCCACCGGCCGGCGACGCCGGCCGTCGCCTACATCGCCTGGAAGGTCTCGTAGACCTCGACGCGGGCCGGTCGCGGGCCCTGGAAGATCGGACAGCTCTTCGCGAGCTCGACCGCCGCATCGAGCGATTCGGCGCTGATGATCGAGTAGCCGGTGACCGGGTCGCTCGTGTCGCCGGCGCCCACGGCGCCGCCCCCATCCACGGTCCGGCTCTGGCTGGTCGGATTGCCGCCATCGATGAGGCCCGGCCCGAGCTTGCCCATCCACTCGCCCCAGGCGCCCATGACCTTCGCTTGCTCCTCGGGCGACTCGGGCGTGCCACCGCCGTGGTACAGCAACAGGTAGTTCGCCATCTCGTGCTCCTCCGCTGCGGGCCGGCATCTGCACGACCCTCTACCCATCCGACGAACGGACCGTCCCCGAATCGACCGATCGTTTGCGCCTAGCCAGGCCCGGTGTCCGGGAACCGCAGCTCGACGAAGGGATGGTGCGGCTCGTCGCGCGTCGAGAAGACCTGGACGCGGTCGCCGAGGCTCGTGAGCATCTTCGTGTCGGGCACGCCGCGGTACGTGTTCGGGAAGGTCGAGACGATGGCCCGGCGCGTGACCGGCTGGCCGGCCGCGGGCTTCGGCAGGACCTTCTCCAGGATCGGATCGGGTGGCAGGCCGGTGCCGCTGCCGTGGTGGCTGATCTTCAGGAAATGGACCGGGGCCAGCTGGGTCCGGGCGTCCATCATCCGCCAGCTCCGCTTCTCGGCGTCGCCGCTGAAGAGCAGTCGCCAGCCCTTCCACTCGAGGAGGAGCACGATCGAGGTGTTGTTCGCCGCCTGGTCGATCTCGAGCAGCGTCGACGCGGCGCCGTGCCGGACGTCGAGCAGGTTGTAGAACGCGCCGGCGTCGACGCCGCTGGGCGGCGCGGAGGGCGGACTCGTCGGGGCGATCCCGTCAAGGTCGTCGAAGCTCTCGATGCCCAGCTTGCCGAGACCGCTCGCGAACCCCTTGAACGCCCCGTAGTAGTCCGCGGTGTTCGCCTCCGGCGCGAGGAGCTCGATCGTGCCGGGCCCGGTCCAGAGCGGCCCGAGGTCCGTCGTCCGATCCACGTAGTGGACGCCGCCCGGATCCGTCAGCTGTGTCCGCAGGAAGTCGATGCAGTCGGCCGTGGCCTTCGGATCGTTGACCGCGAGGAGGGAGCCGACGAACGGGGAGGCGGCCTGGGCGGCGGTCAGCCGGGCGCCCACGAGGCGCATCGCCGCCAGCGCGGCGATCTTCTGCTTCTTCGCCCCGGGGTGGGTGTTCCCGTCGTAGTAGTGGGGGTCGGACGAGCCCGTCAGCCAGGCCTGCTTGGCGTGGATCCGCTTGTTGAACGTCTTCGCCGAGAAGAACAGGCCCTGGACGTGGTCGAGGTGCTCGTGGGTCATCACGTACAGGTCGAGCGGCCGGCCGCCGAGCCGGGCGATCAGGTCGTCGATCACCGGCTCGAAGACGGCGTCGGCGCCGCCCTCGGTCCCGAGCGAGTTCCCGAAGTCGAACAGGATCGTCCGCTCGACAAGCTGACCGTTCTCCATGTCGGGGACGGAGACGAAGATCGCGTCGCCGAAGCGGACGTCGTACGCACGGACGATCAGGTCGCTCATGCGTCGAGCTCCTGGACGACGTGGAGGAGCCGCGCCGTCTGCTTGACCCGGAGGATCCCGCCGGTCGCGACCGCGTCGATCCCGGCCGGCGACGGAGCGCCGTGTGCGGGGCCTTCGGGGCCGCAGATCTCCACGATCCCTCGATCGACGAGGTCGGAGAGCACGGCGTCCCGGGCGGAACGCCGCTCCTCGAAGTTGATCGGGCGCTGCAGGGCCCGGACCTGGCGGCCGTTCCAGTCGATCACGAGGGTCGTCCCGGTCTGGACGCGCCGCTGCGGCGGATCGAAGCCCGGCGGGTTGTCCTCCACCTGGCTCCATCGGACCTTGAACAGGAGCTCGCGGAACGGCGTGCCCGAATCCGGATCCGGCGTGGTGTCGCCGGCCGCCGCGGCCCCGTCTGCCGGCTCGCCGGCCGCCGGCGGCTGGGCCCGTTTGCTCATCTGGGCGGCCGTCTGCTCGGGAGCCTGGACGCGGCCGTCGACGACGACCCGCTTCAGGACCTCGAACTCCGCGTCCGCGGGGATCCCGAGGAGGTCCCGGTTGCCATCGGCGAACCTGTAGGCCACCCACTCGCTGTCGGTCAGGCCCTGGAGGTTGACCGCCCCGACGGGCGGGGATTCGAAGTTCGTCCGGACATCGAGCGTCGCCTCGTCGGCCACGATCCGGCGCTCGACGAACCTCGCCCGGAGCTTCGCGCCCCATTGACGATCGCCGGGCGAGGCCTCGTCCGCCGCCAGGATCGCCCGCCCGAAGTCCGCAAAGGTGACCTCGCCGGGGGGCAGATAGTCGATGCCGCGAAGGACCATCCGCTGGAACAGCTTCGCCGCGACCGCCAGCGCGAGCCCCGACGCCTTGAGCCGATCGCCGCCGAAGCGCGGCGCGTACACGTCCTTGAAGTGCTCGTGCATGTCGACGATCAGCTCGTACAGGACGCCGCTGATCACCTGGCTGAGTGCGTGCGGCTCGATCTCCTCGTGGCGCGGATCGATCTTCGCGTCGTTGTGCAGGTTCCGGAGGAAGCCCGGCTTCGGGCCGCGTGCGATCGCGTCGCCGAACTGCTCGCCGATCGAGCTGAACGCGTTCGAAACGTCGATCCGCCCCTGGGTCTTGTCGAGGATCGCGTGGGTCAGGCGGCCGCTGTCGAAGGCGATCAGCATCGCGGTCAGGTCCGCGATCCCCTCGTGCAGCGCGAGGGCCTGCGGCTCGAGGGCGTCGTAGAGATCCGGGTCGATCCCGTCGATCAGGGCGTGCGCCGTCTCGTGGGCGACGATGTCGCGCGACAGGCTCGTGTAGATGGTCTTGTTGCCGGCGTCGAACGCGAAGAACTGGAGGCTGTGCGAGCTGCGCTCGTAGTAGGCGTTCTCGAGCCAGCCCGCCTGGGGGACGACGAGCAGCTGCGGCGCATCGAACCCCCAGCTGATCGTGCGTCCGAGCGTTCGCTCCTCCTCGAACAGCTTGACCGTCCGCCAGACCGTGGCGAAGGCGCTGACCGCGATGAACGCTCTGGATTCGACCGCGTTCCGATTGGCGGCGTAGCGCCCCAGCGTGCGGCTCCCGGCCGGCGGCTGGAACTTCACGGCCGGGCGGAGCGCCTCGGTGTCGGGGTCGAGATCGACGAGGGCGATCCGCGGGGTGACCGGGCCGTCGAGATAGTGCTCCTGGTCGAGGCCGATCCAGTCCTCGACCATTCGGCCGACGTCGGTCTGGGAGATCTCCGGGTCCTGGATCATCATCGGCAGCCGGGCGCGCATCGCGGTCCCCCTGTTCGTCGGCCGGCGGCTACTGGGCAGCCGCCGCGATCGCCTGGGCGATCAGCGGGATCTGCAGGTAGCCCGTGAGGTCGTGATTGTTCCGGGCCTGGTTGTTGACCTCCTCGTCATGGGCGAAGTTCGGTGGCGGCGTGAACTCGTCGTGCAG
>DATBPR010000593.1:0-4987 GCA_036561285.1 Candidatus Limnocylindrales bacterium
CGGTCCGGGGTCACGTCGAAGCCCTTGCGGGTCGTGGCGTCCTCGGCGATGGCCTGGCGCAGCTCCGGGATGCCGGGGTAGGGCGCGTAGTGGGTGGCGCCGGCGTCCAGGGCCCGCTTCGCCGCCTCGCGGATGTTCGCCGGCGTGTCGAAGTCGGGCTCGCCGATCTGGAGGTGGATGATGTCGCGGCCCTGCGCCTCCAGGGCGCGGGCCCGGGCGGAGACCTCGAAGGCGGTCTCGGTCCCGATGTCGCTCATGCGTCGGGCGATCCGCATGGCCGGCTCCTCAGGGACGCTGATCGGATGGTTCGCGCAGTCTAGCGCCGGCGGCCTCCATGCCTCCGACGGGCGCACAGACCGGTCCGGCCGGGCGAATGCGACCGGCAGACTAGAATCGCTCGATGGCCCGCTTCTACGACCTCGACGAGGCGAACGCGGCGATCCCGGAGGTCCGGACGATCCTCGAGTCGCTGCGCGACCAGCGCGCGGAGCTGATCCGGCTCCGCGACGCGGTGCTCGCCCATGCGACCGAGGACGAGAGCCGGGGCGAGAGTCGCGGCGACGCCACGACCGAGGCGAAGATCGACGCCGACGTCCGCGTCCTCCGCCTTCGGATGCAGGGCGTGATCGACCGGATGCAGGCCGGGGTCGTCCGGATCGACGAGATGGGCATCACCCTCCGCGAGATCGAGACGGGACTGATCGACTTTCCCGCGCTCGCCAGCGGACGCCAGATCTGCCTGTGCTGGCGCCTCGGTGAGGGCGACGTCGAGTGGTGGCACGAGCTCAGCGACGGGTTCGCCGGCCGGCGCGCGCTTGCCGACCTGACGTGACCGACCCAGGCGAGCCGTCCCGCGCCGCTCCGTCCGCTGCCGCCCCGCCCGCCAACGTTGCATCGGACCCCCGCCGGACCATCCTCCAGGGCGACCGCGCGAAGGCGTACCGGCCGCTCCCGGAGCCCGAGCGTCGCCTCGCGTTCGACGAGGCGACCGCCGCCTACCAGCGTGGTGACTTCTTCGAGGCGCACGAGCTGCTCGAGCCGGCCTGGATGGGCACGGACGATCTCCCCGAGCGTGCGCTCCACCAGGGGCTGATCAAGCTCGCGGCCGCGTTCGTGCACGGCGTCCGCGGGAACCCACTGGGGATCGCGAAGAACCTCGCCGGCGCCCGCGACCATCTCAAGCGCGCGGTCGGAACCGATGCCGAGCGGTGGTCCGGGCTGGACCTGGCGCGGCTCGTCGCCGAGATCGACGATCGCCTGGCCCGGCTCGCCGCCGATCCGGACGACGGCTCGATCGAGCCGCCGGCCCTTCCCTGGAGGACGCGATGAACCCACCCACCGGCATCCCGGCTCTGTCTCCGCGTGACGCGGCCGCGGCCGTCGAGGCGGATGGCGCGCTGATCGTCGACGTCCGGGAGCGCGACGAGTTCGTCGCCGAGCGCGCTCCGGGCGTGGCGCTCATGCCGCTCTCCGAGTTTGTCGCGCGCCACGAGGAGCTGCCGAAGGATCGACCGCTCCTGATGGTCTGCGCCGCCGGCAGCCGCTCGGCGTCCGCGACGATGTTCCTGCTCCAGAACGGCTGGACCGACGTCCGGAACGTGACCGGCGGGATGATGGCCTGGGCCGCGTCCGGCCTGCCGACCAGGGGCGGCCGACCCGACGACGACGAGGGCGCGATCCCGGGCTGAGGCAGTCCCGCCGGCCCGGCCCGGCCGTCGGGTCCCGCACGGCCGCGAATTCGCACTCGTTCACGCCATGCGGAACGATCGCCCTACCCGACGCAACGGATGGTTCCGCATGAGCGAAACGACCGCGCGACCGCGTCCGGCAGATGCCGACGTGGGCGCCCGCGAACGAGCGGCAGGCCTCAGGCCCGGGCCTTCAGCTCCTTCTCCCGGCGCCGCCGATCGCGCCACGCGCGGAGCTGCGGCCGGTGGGCCATGGCCACGCCGATGGCCACCAGGATCGCGAAGTTGATGATCCCGACGGTGTTCGCGTTCAGGTAGCCGAGCTGCTGGCCGATCTCGCCGTCGATCTTCAGCGCCGGGACGATCGCCCCGAACAGCCCGAGCTGGAAGAACGGCTCGGACGGTGCGATGTTCGCGCGCACGGCGCCGGCGCTCACACCGCTCGTGGTCGTGCCGCCGATGATGATCGCGTCAGGCCCGAGGATCAGGGAAGCTCCGCCGGCGTTGCCTTCCGGCGGCAGGTCGCTGACGACGAGATGCTTCCACTCCGGGATGTTGCCGTCGCTCGTCGGGACGCCCCAGTAGAGCGTCCGCTGCGGCGTCGTGCCGTCACTGCCGCCAACGGCGTAGAGGTTGCCGTTCGCGGCGAACCCGTCGATGTTCGTCCGCGGCGCCGGCAGGTTGATCGATCCGGATCGGACTCCGAACTGGACGAGCGTCGTCGCCTTGTCGGTGGTCCCGAACTCGCCGCGCTGGACCGTGCCGGTGGGCGTCCCGTCGGCCATGGTCCCGCCGTAGACCCAGACGAAGCTGCCGATGATCGCGGCCGAGGCGTCGGTGACCGGCGTGAACAGCTGCGCCGGCTCCTGGGTCCACTTCTGCGGCGCGCCGGTCTTGTCGAACGTCGACTTGTAGACCGTGTTGACGGGTCGCGTGCCGTCGGTGCCCCCAATGAGGAACAGCCCGTCGGTCCCCGCCAGGACCACGGAGCCGGACAATGGGACCGGCAGCTTCAGGTCGAGTTTCGCATCGTCCGACGTCTGCCAGCTGCCGAGGGCGCCGGTCGTCGCGTCGGGCGCCAGGATGTAGACCGTGTCGGTCGGCTTGCCGGACGCGTCGACGCCGCCGATCACGTAGATCTTGCCGCCGGAATAGATCGTCGCGGCGTTCGCGCGGGGCGCCGGGAGCTTCGGTCCCTCGGACCACTTGTCGTAGTTGCCGGCGCCGGAGACCTTCGACACGAACGTCGTGTCGGTGGCCTTCGTCCCGTCGGACCCGCCGATGAAGAGGAGCGTCGTCCCGGACTGGACGACCGCGCCGTCGGTCCGCGGCGCCGGCAGGGCGACCTCGGGGGGCGACTGCTGCCACGGCACGACGGCACCGACGGGCGCCGGACACGGCAGGGACTGGTTCGTCTCGGGGCAGAAGTTGACCGGGCTCCAGGCGAGGATGCCGAGGTCGATCGTCCGGTTGACGGTGAAGTAGTAGGCCCGGTCCGGGATGTACCCGAGCATGAAGATCATGAGGATGAACCAGAAGGCGGCCTTCAGCGAAGCCCACGCCCAGCCGCTGGCGTCGAGCAGCCCGAACAGGGCCCGGCCGCGTGGCTGCGTCGTTCCCGGTTGCAGGGCCTGCTGCGCCATCGTCCTCCCATCCGTCCGGGCGTCGAGACGCCCGCCATCACGCCGTTGAGCCGGCGCCGCTACTTGACCGTGAGGGTCCCCTTCATCGTCGACGGGTGCACCTGGCACTCGTAGGGATACGAGCCCGCCTTGAGCGCCGGGACCGCGTATTCCTTCACTTGGGGACCGGTGAAGAACGAGGTGTCACCCATCGCGACGGTCGAGCCGTCGGCGTTGAGGATCACGACGTTGTGCGGGGCCGTCGAGTCCTGGTTGTCGAACTTCAAGGTGAAGGCGGTATCGGCCTTCGCCTCGAGGGTGGCCGTGTCGAAGCCGCTCGTCGCCGCGCCGCTCGGCGCCGTCAGCGCGACGACCGGCGCGTTCGCGTCGATCGAGGCGCCAGGACCCGCCGAACCGGTCGCGCCGCCAGTCAGCGCCTTCAGGTAGCAGTCGGGGTACGGGGTCGCGCCCGGAGCGGGCGCGTAGTTCGGATCGCGCCAGCCCGTGAAGGTCTCGACCTTGCCGGTCGCCGGATCGATGATCGGCTCGTTCGTCGACGGGTCGCGCTTGTCGTACGTGTGGTCGTTCGTCGCCCGAAGGAACGCGATCACCTCGTCGATCTGGCGGTAGTTGAGCGGCCCCGGCGGGTTGCCGGTGTTGGACCAGACCGGCATCTGCGAGTTGGCGTTGCCGCAGACGTAGCGGCCGCCGACCTGGAGCACGTTGTGCAGGTACGCCTCGTTGAGGTGGTTGAAGAGCTTCTCCTGGGAGTTCAGCTGCGGGCCGATGTAGCCGGCGGTCGCCGCGTCCGGCTCGGTCGGGCCGAGACCGTTGGGGCCGTGGCAGCGGGCGCAGTTGGCCTCGAACAGGTTGTAGCCGCGCTCGACGTCGACGACCTGCTGGGCGGCCGCCTCGGCCGCGAGCCGCGGCGTCGAGAGCCCGAGCGGCGCGCCGAGCTCGTAGAACCAGTAGCCGACGATGAACAGGCTGACGATGATCACCGTCAGGAAGCCGACCCAGCGGGCGGACGCAGACTGGCGGACGATCCCGGCCGAGCGGGCGGGCGTCAGGCCGGTGTTGTTCTTGATCGGCGGGCCGGCCGTGAAGCGATCGGCCGTCAGCTGCTGCTGCGGGACCGTCGCGGGCAGGCGCTCCCCGGCGCCGGCGCCGGACGCGCCTTCCGCGGAGCCATCGGAGACGGGCGCCGGCGTGGTCGGCGTCTCGTCGGTCATCAGATGCAGCCCGTTGGCGTGCGCGGCGGGATGATGCCCGGCTGGCCGACCGCGACCGGCAGCGGGCCGAGCGTGATCTTGCCGGTGTCGAGGGTCAGGATGCCCGCGCCGTCCACGGTCGCCGAGAAGCGATCCATGCTCCGGGGCGCCGGGCCGTACTGCGGGCCGGCGGCCTTGATGCCGAGCCGGTCATAGCGCGAGCCGTGGCAGGGGCACTCCATCCAGAAGTTCTTGATGCACGGGTTCGGCCGGCAGCCGAGGTGGGGGCAGCGCTGGTAGAGGCCGCGGACGTTCAGCGGGGTGCCGTCCCCGGACGTGTCCGTGCCGGCGATGAACTGCTGCTGGCCCGGGTCGATGAGGACGACGTAGGCGCGCGCTTCCGGGAAGTAGGCCGGGAAGCCCTGGTCGATCGGCAGGTTCGTGTTGGCGAGCTTGACGTCGCTGT
>DATBPR010000594.1:0-5282 GCA_036561285.1 Candidatus Limnocylindrales bacterium
GCCGCTCGGGAGATCGAGCCGTTCCACGACCCCGAGCTCGACGAGCAGATCCAGGGCGCGGAACAGGGTCGCCCGGCTCACCCCGACGTGCCGATCTCGCGCGATCGCCGCCAGCTCCGACGCGGTGAAGTGCCCGTCATGAGCGGCGATGAGGTCCGCCAGCGCCAGACGCGGCGCCGTGAGGCGGTAGCCGGCGTCGTCGAGCGCACGGACGATCGGGTTGGCATCGAGCATCACCGGATGGTAGGACAACGCGGGCGATCTGTCGAGACTGAGTCTCAATAGCGAGCGCGTGGTGACGCACCGGGCGCGTCAGCGCGTGAGCGTGACCTTGTGCAGACCGGGCGGCGCGTCGGGGTCGTAGCCGCGGCGGCGGGCGACGGACTCCGCGAGCAGCTGGCCCGGGAGGATCGTCGCGAGCGGCGCCAGCCCCGGCGGGAGGTCCGGCGTCAGGGGCAGCTTGATGGTCCGGCCCGGCGCTCCCCCCTGCCCGGTCGCATCCGTCACGACCCACGGCTCGCTACCCGCCGCGCGGGCCGCGCCGATCCCCTCGTCGACCGCGTCCCCCACCGGGCCCGGCGGACGGATCGCGAGGACCGGCACGCCCGGACCGCTCAGGACGACCGGGCCGTGGCTGAAATCGGCTGACGAGTAGCCCTCGGCGAACAGCCGGCCGGTCTCCTTGAGCTTCAGCGCGGTCTCCAGCGCGGTCGGGAAGTCATAGCCGCGGGAGATGACGATCGACCGCTCCGAGGCGGCAAACTCCTCGACGATCGGCGCCCCGTCGTGGACGACGGCGAGGGACGCCCCGAGGGCGGCCGCGAGCAGGGCGGGCATCCCGGCGAGCCCGGCCACGAGCGCTCGCGACGGCGCGAGGGCGGCAACAAGCGCTGCACCCGCCGCGAGCTGGGCGACATACGACTTGGTCGCCGCGACCGACCGCTCCTCGCCGGCCCGGCAGTCGATGACATGTGCGGCCGCGAGGGCGAGCGGAGAGGCGGGATCGTTGGCGATGACGATCGTCGTCGCCCCGCCGGCCCGGGCCGCCTCGACGACGGCGACGAGATCCGGCGAGCGGCCGCTCTGCGACACGGCGATCACGAGGCCGCCGCGCCAGCGGACCTCGGCGCCATACAGCGTCGTGACCGAGGGCGCGGCGAGGCCGGTCGGGATCCCGAGCTCGGTCTCGATGAGGTAGCGCAGGTGGATGGCGGCGTGGTCGGACGTGCCGCGAGCGACGATCGCGACGAACGGCGGCGCGGCGGTGCGGATCGCGTCCGCGGCGGCCGCGATCTCCGGCTGTCCCTCGTCGAGGAACCTGGCGACCACCTCGGGGATCGCCTCGATCTCCCGCCGCATCAGCGTCGGTCCGGGAGTCCCCTGGGACGGCGCCTCAGCCATCGGGGAAGAAACGCGGCAGCCAGCCCCGGTTCGCGGCGAGGATCGCGTCGAGCAGCTCGGGCGCGCGGTCCGGGTCGCCGGCGAGCGGGTTCGCCCGGAGCGCCTCGAGGGCGATCGCCCGGTCGCCGCTCCGTGCCGCCGCGACGGCAAGTCGCTCGTAGCGCTTGACCCGCCCCACGAGAGCGGCCGGCACCGCCGGCAGCGCAGCCTCGGCCAGCGGATGCGCCCCGTCGCGATCGATCCGGGCGGGGACCTCGACGACGTCGTCATCCGCGAGCCCGGGCAGGCAGCCGCCGTTCGCGACGTCGACGACCTGGACGTCGCCGCGTCCGTCGAACAGCGACGCGATCAGCTGGGCGGCGGCCTCGCTGTAGAAGGCGCCGCCGCGGTGCTCGAGCAGCTCGGGCTTCGTGTCGAGCGTCGGGTCCCGGTAGAGCTCGAGCAGGTCCTTCTCGATCGCCATGACCTCCTCGGCACGGGTCGGCTTTGCCCCGGCCCCGGCCACGACCGCCGCCTCGTCGTCGTAATAGCGAAGGTAGTAGGACGGGATCAGGCCCGTCGCGCGCAGCCGGTCCAGCGGCATCTGGAGGTCCTCGGCGATCTCCTCGCCGTCGGCGCCCAGCAGCTCGGGCAGCCGGTCGACGCCCGCGACGCGGACCGCCCGGATCCAGGTCAGATGGTTGAGCCCGACCTGCTCGAGCTCGACCTCCTCCGGCGACACGCCGAAGCGGCGCGCGAACCGCCGCTGGAAGCCGATCGCGACGTTGCACAGGCCGATGGCCCGATGCCCGCCGTCGACCAGCGCCTGGGTGATGATCCCGACCGGGTTCGTAAAGTCCACGATCCACGCGTCGCGAGCCCCGCGCCGGCGGACCGCATCCGCGATGTCCAGCACCACCGGGACCGTCCGGAGCGCCTTCGCGAAGCCGCCCGCCCCGACGGTCTCCTGGCCGACCAGCCCGAACCGCGGCGGCAGCGTCTCATCGCCGAACCGGGCCGCCTGCCCGCCGACCCGGAGCTGGAGGAGCACGACGTCGGCGTCGTCGATCGCGGTGTCGCGATCGCCCGTCCGGACCAGCCGGCCCGGCCAGCCCTGCTTGCGGAGCATCCGCTCGGCGAGCCCGCCGACGATCTCGAGCCGCTCGGGATCGATGTCGAGCAGCGCGATCTCGTCGATCGCGACCCGGTCCGTGCGACGAGCGAATCCGTCCACGAGCTCCGGCGTGTAGGTGCTTCCGCCGCCGACGACCGCGAGCTTCAGGCCCATCGTCACCTCGTGTGTCCGGTCGACCTCCCGGCGCGGGGATCCGGAAGGAATCCGCGGCGGTGGCTTGACAATATGCTCATAACGTTATCAGCATTGAATCGTCGCGCAAGCGCTCGACGACGCACATGGCCCGGCAAGGATCGTCCCCGCGAGGTCAAGCCTCACGATGGCCCGTTTCCGACTCGAGCTCGGTCCCGTCCCGCTGCACCACCAGGTCTATCTGGACCTGCGCGCGGCACTCGATGCAGGCGAATGGCGTCCCGGCGACCTCCTCCCGCCGGAGCGCCAGCTCGCCGTGCGTTACGGCTGCAGCCTGATCACCGTCCGCCGGGCCCTCTCGGAGCTCGCCCGCGAGGGCCGCCTGGAGCGGCAGCGCGGCCACGGGACGACCGTCCTCCGACCGCGGATCGAGCGCGACTTCGGGGGAACGCTGAGCTTCGCCCAGGAGATGCAGACGCGCGGCCTGGAGCCGGAGACGCGGCTTGTGGCGGCTCGGCCCGAGTCGGCCGGCGAGGGTGTCGCCGAGGCGCTCGGGATCGAGGCGGGCTCGCCGACGCTCTACGTGGAGCGCCTGCGAATCGCAGCGGGCGAACCCCTCCTCCTCGAGCAGGTCCATCTATCGGCGGAGCGTTTCCCGGGGCTGCTCGCGTCGGACCTCGAGCACGGCTCGCTCTACGACCTGCTCGCCGAGCGCTACGACACCCGGGTCGTCCGGGCCCGCGAGTCGCTCGAGCCCGTCCTGTTGCACACTCGCGAGGCCAAGCTCCTGGCCCAGCCGCCGCGAACGCCCGCGCTCCTGGTCGAGGGCATCGCCTCCACGGCCAGCGGTGAGCCGGTCGAGTTCTCGCGGAGCTACGTCCGTGGCGACCGGACCCGCTACTACATCGAGCGGATCGTCGTCCGCGACAGCTGGCTTTCGGAGTCGACGGAGCCGGAGCCGGCGGTTCCGAGCGCCGATCCCGACGCGTCTCCGGCCGCCCCCGCCGCTTCCCCCAGATCGCCGCGCCGCACGGCGGCCGGCGCCATCCCGCGCTGACGGCGCCACCTGACCAGAGGAGGAGGAGCTTCATGGCACCGCGCCTGTCCCGAACCGGGACCGTCCTCGCGATCTTCGCGATCCTGGTGACCGCCTGCGGCGGATCCACGACGATCACGTCGCCGCCGAGCGCGGCGGCGAGCGTGGCGCCGTCGGTCGCCCCGTCGGAGGCTGCCGTTGCGAGCCTGCCGCCGGCGAGCGTCGCACCGGCGACCGTCCCCCCCGGCGGTCCGGTCACGATCCGCTGGTTCTGCTGCCTGGGCGGTGGGGACGACCCGAGCCAGCAGAAGGCCCTCAAGCAGGTCATCGCCGACTTCAACGCGTCCCACCCGAACATCAAGGTCGTCTTCGACTACACCGCCTACGCGGGGGCCCGCGACGCCTTCGCCACCCGGATCGCCTCCGGCAACCCGCCCGACGTCGTCGGACCGCTGGGGGTCGGTGGAGCGAACGCGTTCGAGGGCCAGTGGCTGGACCTTGCCCCGTACATCCAGAAGTACAACATCGACCTGTCCGGGTTCGACCCGGGCGTGGTCAACCTGTACAAGGCCGGGGGCCAGGGCCAGCTCGGCATCCCGTTCGCGATCTACCCGTCCGAGCTCTACTACCAGCCCGACATGTTCGACGCCGCCGGCCTCCAGCCGCCGCCCGCGAGTTACGGCCAGCAGTACCCGATGCCCGACGGCTCGATGGTTGACTGGAGCTACGACACGGTTCGCAAGATCGCGATGCAGTTGACCGTCGACAAGGCCGGCAAGAACGCGACCGACCCGGCGTTCAACCCGAAGTCGATCGTCCAGTACGGCTTCGAGCCGCAGCGGGACGACCTGCGGACCATGGGCGCGGCGTTCTTCTCGGCCGGCAAGTTCCTGTCCGATGACGGGAAGACGGCCCAGATTCCCGACGCCTGGGCGGCGGCCTGGAAGTGGATCTACAACGGGATCTGGACCGACCACTTCATCCTCACCGGACCGGCCTACAACAGCCAGACGTTCAACGGTGGCGGCTACGCGTTCAACTCCGGCCACGTCGCGATGCAGGAGAACTTCCTCTGGAACGTCTGCTGCGTGACCGACGCGGGCGGCAACTGGAACCTCGCCGCGCTGCCCTCGTACAACGGCAAGGTCACGGCGCCGATGAACGCGGACACGTTCCGGATCACGAAGGGCTCCAAGCACCCGGATGAGGCATTCACGTTCCTCCAGTACCTGGTGCTCGGTCCGGCCCACACGACCCTGCTGAACTCGATCTCCGGCTTCCCGGCCCTGAAGGCCGAGCAGGCCGACTTCTTCAACCAGCTCCAGCAGCAGAAGGACGACAAGGGCAAGCTCATCTACCCTCCGGGCGTCAACTGGGACGTCGCCACCCAGGCGATCCAGTACGCCGACATCGACCCGAACTCCGAGAACACGATGCCGAACTACAACAAGTCGCTCGACATCCTCGCCAAGTACCTGACCCGCTGGACGAGCACCGCGGGCCTGAACATGGACACGGAGTTCAACAACCTCCGCCAGGAGATCCAGACCACCTGGGACGCGGCGGGGTCGTGACCCGGACCACCGGCGCCGGCGCGGG
>DATBPR010000595.1:0-5021 GCA_036561285.1 Candidatus Limnocylindrales bacterium
AGGCTGAGTGTCGCCCAGATGACGAAGCCCCAGCCGGCGGCGGGCATCGCGGAGATCGTCAGGCGACCGAGGCGCGGGACCCCGTAGACAAGGAGGAACAGGATCTCCATGTAGCGGCTGAGCGTCCCGAACGGTCCGATGACGACGGCTTCCTCGATCGGGATCAGGGCGACCATCGCGTACAGGGGCAGGAGCGGCCAGCGGATGCTCGCCAGGACGCCGACGGCGGCGATGGCCGCCCCCAGCAACGGCAGTCCGAGGTTCCAGCGGGCCGCGCCCGCAAGCGCCATCGCCAGGACGACGAACCCGGCGCCGAACACGGCGATGGCAACCCAGCCTCGGACCCCGAGGCCCTCCTGGATCCGGCGCGCGGCGAGGGTCATCGCGGCCAGGCCGAGGGGTCGACGCGTGCCGCCCGAGCGATGCTCGGCTCGAGGGCCGGGAACGGGAGGTGCGCTGGCAGGTCCATCTCGAAGCCGAGGATACCCGAGGTCCCCCGATCGTCCATCAGGCCTCGTGCTCCGGCGCACCGGCAGGTGCGGGATCCAGGCGTGGCAGGATCGCCGCCGGATCGCCGACGAAGCGCCGTGCATGACGCACCAGCCCGACCCACATCCCGCCGCCGTACCCGGCGTGGATGCAGGCGAACGCCAGCATCACGTCCGGGATCGTCGACTGGTTGTCCGCCGCGACCCGGCGGGCGAAGACCGCGGCCGCCACGAGCCAGGCCGCGACCAGCACGCCCAGGCCGGCGAGGGCGAGCGGGACGAACGGGACCAGGAGGGCGCCGCCGACCACGACCGCGACGAGGGCTGCCGGGGCCAGGTGACGGGGCCGGAGGAGGTTCGGCCGCTTCTGGAAGCCGCGGACCTTGAACATGCCGTAGCGGAAGTACTGGCGCAGGAGCCCGCGCCACGAGCCGCGGCTCAGGTAGGTCGCGCCGATCGACGGGTCGAACCGGATCCGGCCGCCGGCATCGAGGAGGCGCTGGTTCAGCTCGTCGTCCTGGTTCTGGACCATCTCGGGGTCGAACAGCCCGATCCGCTCGAAGACCCAGCGCGGCCAGCAGCCGGGCCAGACGGTGTCGACGTCCGCCGCCGTCGTCAACGTGTGGAAGCGCTGCCCGCCGCCGATCCCGAAGGGGCTCGAGGTCGCCGCGCTCGCCGCGCGCGCGGCCCGCGTCCGGCCGACCTTCACGATGCGCCCGCCGACGTTCCAGGCCCCGCTCGCCTCGAGGACGCGGAGGCAGGCCGAGACGTAGCCCGGCTCGGGGACGGCATGACCGTCCATGCGCAGGATGACCCGGCCGCGGCTCGTCCGGATTGCCGCGTTCAGGCCGGCCGGGGTGATCCGCTCGGGGTTGTCGACGAAGTGGATGCGCGGATCCCTGGCGGCCATCTCCGCCACGAGCTCGCGCGTGCCGTCGGTCGACGGACCGACGGCGACGAGCACCTCCAGCTCGGCCCCCAGCGGGTCCTCGAGCAGCGGCTGGATCGCGTCGGCGAGGGTCTGCCGCTCGTTGAGCGCGGGCACGATCACGCTGATCCGCGGCGCGGCGCGGGGCCGCGGCTCGACGGTGTGGCTCATCGGAGGCTCACGTTCTCGAAGGTGACGCCGGGCGGGTGGGATCCCTGGCTGCTGCGGAACCCGGCGAAGCCGGACCGGCGGGACGTCACGTTCGAGAGGAGGATGTCGGTCGAGCCGACGGTCTCGTAGCGGACCCCGTAGGCCAGGGCGCCGTTGATGACGACGTCGTCGAACGTGATGTCGTGGAGCGTCGGGTCCCACAGGATGAGCCCCTGCTGGGTGCCGGTGACCCGCAGCCCGCGGACCACGAGATTCGAGGCGTTCGGCGCCGCCCTGGTGCTGTGGAAGAACTGGAACGCGCTGGCGAGCCCGCCTCGGCCGTCGACCGTGATGTTCTCGAAGAGCAGATCGTGCGGCCCCGGGGCGAGGGCGTTCGCGACATAGAAGGCGTGATCCAGCGCGGGCGACGACGCCGAATGGGCCGAGCCGGTGCAGGACCGCTCGATCGTGATGTTGCGAAGCGTGATGTGGTGCGGCGCGCGGCGCGGGGTGTAGCCGGCGATGCTGACGATCCCGGTCCGGTCGGCCTCCATGTTCGCGAAGTTGAAGCCGTCCCAGGTCTGATCGTGGGCGCCGTCCTCGAAGTTGAGCCCGCCATAGCCCGTCCCGCCGCCGCTGCCGTCGAACGTCACGCCACCGGGCGTCTCCGCCCGGACGAGGACCGGGTTCGTCCGTCCGGCGAAGCGGGCGTCGATCCAGAGCGAGTCGGCAGCGACCTCGCTCGCCTCGCTGACGTGGTAGGTCCCGTCGGCCACGACGATCTCGTCGACCTGGTTGTCGGCGAGCTGGCGGAGCAAGGCCGGGATCGAGTCGACCCGGACGACCACGGGGCCGGGCGGCGTGCTCGGGCCGGACGGAGCGGGCGATCCCGGGCCCGGTCCGATCGACGGAGCAACGGTCGGAGTCGGCGAACCCGCGTTCGCGATGCCGCCCGAGGCGGCCGGCACGCCGTCCGTCTTGCCGAGCGCGCCGAGGGACAGCGCGGTCAGGACGGCCACGACCGCGACCACCGCGACGGCGGCTCCGATGCGGCGCGCCGATCCCCGACGTTCGTCACGGGGATCGGCGGACGATGACACCTGGATCGTCCTCCGATGCATGCCGACCACGGCTCGCCGGAGCGTCAGGTGTCGAGCGCACCCCGCGTCGCGTCGCCGGTCCCGCGGCGGCGGGCCTGGACGACCGCGACCTCCCCGTCGCGGCGCCCCTGTCGAGCGCGGCAAGTATCACCGACAACTGCTCGATCTGCCGCCGACGGACCGGGTGGGTCCCTCCGTCGAGCGCGATCGCGATGGGCCGGGTCACGCGGCGGTCGCGCCTCGCTTCAGGAGCCGGCGGAGGATGCCGGCCGAGGTCGTGATCGTGAACCGGACGTCGGACCCGCGCGGGACCCAGAACGCCGTCCACGAGACGCCCGCCAGCCGGGCGGAGAGCATCGAATAGGCGATCGACGACGCCGTATACGAGACGAGCGACGCCGTCGCCGCTCCGAGGATCCCGAAGGGCGGGATCAGGAAGACGTTGAGGACGACATTGAGGGCGAACGCCGAGATGCTGACGACCGACGTCGTGCCCGTCCGGCCGAGCCCCGACAGATACCCGGCGAGGACCTTGCTCACGCTGATCGCCACGACCCCCGGGAGGAGGATGTACAGCGGGGCGAGCGACTGCTCGAACGCGGGCAGGAGCCAGTGGATCGCGATGTACGACGCCGGGACGAGGGCGAGCCCGGTCGCGGCCGTGACCAGCAGGGTGACTCGCGAGACGAGCGGCACCTGGCGGGCGGAGTCCTCGGGGTTCCCGCCGGCGACGTGCGGGAAGAAGAAGGCCGCGACCGCGTTCGGCAGGAAGAAGACGAGCTCCGCGAACGAGACCGAGAGGCTGTAGTAGCCGAGCGGCGCCGCGGGGTCGACGAGGAGGAGAGCGAGCAGGTAGACGTCGGCCCGGTAGCTGAAGAACGAGGTGAGGCTGCCGGGGTAATACGGCAGCCCATACCGGAACAGCTCCCGGATCCGGACCGTGCCGGGGGAGGGGACGGTCCGGCTGACACGCACCGCCGCGAACATGAACCCGAGGAACTGGATGATCGAGGTCGCGACGTAGGCGAGGATCGCGCCCCACACGCCGAGGCCGAGGATGCCCGCGAGCACGACGATCAGGACCGTGGCGGCGGCGGACGTCGCGGGATAGACGATCGCGAGCCATCGAGCGGCCTGCCGGCCGACGACGATCCCCGTCGTGAACGTCGCGTTGAGGATCAGCGGCAGGCACAGAAGCGGAACCACGATCATCGTGGCGTCGAGGCCGTGGAACACCGCCGACTGGATGACGGGCATCAGGGCGAAGACGACGGCCAGCATCGGGACGCCGATCCCGAGGGCGAGGACCACCGTCGTCCGGACGAGGCCCCGGGTCCGGGCACGGGCCGAGAAGAACGCGATCGCCTGCGGCAGGCCGAGCTGGCCGAGGACCATCAGGGTCGGCGGGAGGAACGTGACGAGATAGTAGTCGCCCTTGCCGCTCGGGCCGATCAGGCGCGCCAGGAAGAACCCGTTGAAGATTCCGAGCGCGGCCGTCAGCACCTGCGTCGCGAAGAACGACAGGACCCGGCCCGAGAAGTCCTCCGCGCTCCGCGTCTGGTCTTCCGGCGCGGGCTCTTCGGTCGCCGCCGCGATCCCGGCAGTCGTGGCGGCGTCGCCCGGGGGGCCGATGGTCATCGTCGCCGCCGGAGGTCCGAGCGGAGCCGCGCGGCCCGGGCCGCCAGCGTCCGCGGGAGCGCCGCGGGAACGAGGTGCATCGCGTTGCCGTCGACCAGGAGGCGATCGCCGGCCGCGGACAGCGTGTGCAGGCCGTCCGGCTGGCTCGTCCCGGGCCACGGCTCGACGGTCGCGACCGGGACCTCCCGGAATTCTGTCGGGGTCAGGACGTCGACCCGGTTGACGACGATCCGGCCGCCGTACCGTCTGGAGCCGTCCTGGGCCGGACGATACAGGGCCCCGTCGACGACGAACGGCGTGCCGCCGGGCCGGGACGACCGGACGTCCACCTTGACGGGATTCCGGGCGTGCGCGGTCCAGGGGCCGAGGATTCGCGGCGCATGCCAGATCGACAGGCTCTGGTTCTGGCCGAGGTCCGCCCGGGTCGCGAACAGCCACCAAGTGCCCGCGTGGCGGACCAGGGTCGCATCGACCGCCGGCGTCCCGGCCAGGAGCGTCGCCACGGGCCGCCAGGTCGTCGGAAACGGATCGGCCTCGTAGAGGACCAGCTCGCCCGCGGCCGAGGTCTCGGGCAGCAGGAAGATCCCGTCATCGTCCTCGACCAGGAAGGGATAGGAGGCATGGACGCCGGGCGTGAGGATCGTCCGCGGCTCGGAGACCGAGCCGTCCGGCGCGACGGCGACGTGGGCGATGGTCCCGATCCCGGCCGCGTGGTCG
>DATBPR010000596.1:0-2768 GCA_036561285.1 Candidatus Limnocylindrales bacterium
TCGGAGCCGAGCGCGGCCACGACGTCGTTGGGATCGAAGAAGTTGCCCCGGCTCTTGCTCATCCGCTCGCCGCCCTTGACGAGCAGCCAGCCGTGGACCCAGACATGACGCGGGGCGTCGAGGTCGGCGCTCCACAGCATCGCCGGCCAGAAGATCGTGTGGAATCGGGCGATGTCCTTGCCGATCACGTGGAGGTCGGCCGGCCACCAGTGCGCGAACAAGGCGGGGTCGTCCGGAAACCCGGCGCCGGTGATGTAGTTGATCAGGGCGTCGTACCAGACGTAGATCGTGCCCGCCTCGGGATCCCAGCTGCCGTCCTCGCGCAGGGCGGACTCACCGTTTTCGGCAATCGGGAACGGGATGCCCCAGCCACCACCCGCGCGGCTGATCGAGAGGTCCTCGAGCCCGGAGCGAATGAAGCCGAGCATCTCGTTGCGCCGGAAGTCGGGCTGGACGAAGTCGGGATGATCGACGAAATGGCGCTCCAGGCGCTCCTGGTACGCCGAGAGCCGGAAGAACCAGTTGCGTTCGGTGAGCCACTGGAGGGGAACCTCGGGATGGTTCGGGCAGATCGTGCCGCGGGCCGTCTCGAGGACCTCCGAGGAGGTCCGAAAGCCCTCGTTCGGGCAATACCAGCCCTCGTAGGTGCCGAGGTAGATGTCGCCTTTGGCATGAGACCGGCGGACCATCTCCTGGGCCGACCGGTAGTGGTCGGGGTCGGTGGTCCGGATGAAGCGGTCCGGGGCGATCGCCAGGAGGTTCTCCGACGAGTGGAACAGCTCGACCTTCTCGTCGACGAACGCCCGCGGGGTCATCCCCTCTTCAGCCGCGCGCTGGGCGATGTTCACCGAGTGCTCGTCAGTGCCGGTCAGGAAGCGAGTGTCATCCCCGAGCATCCGGTGCCAGCGGGCGATCACGTCGGCGCCGATCACCTCGTAGAGGGTGTGCAGCCCCGGCTGGTTGTTGGCGTAGGCAATCGCGGTCGTGACATAGAAGCGGGGTCGGTTGTCGGCCATCGCCCGAGATTAGCGCATGAGCCTCGATCCCCGGACGGCGTCGAGGCCACGCCTTCGATCCGCGTGACTGACGGGCTCAGTCGCGGTGCATCGAGGTTGCGATGTCGACCTCGTTGCCCGCGGCGTCGGCCAGCGTCCACCAGGCAGGTGCGTACTTGTCGAAGACCAGGCGGCCACCTGCGGCAAGCGCCGCGGCCAGCCTGGCCTCGGCCTGCTCGTACGGCACCCAGACGGCGATATGGATCGCGCCACCACCATCGCCCGGGCGCGGCTCGCGCATCGTCTCGAACCAGAACGGCACGCCGCGCTCGTGGGGATCGACGAGGTCCTCGTCCGGGCTGTCGCCGCGCGGCTCGTAGCCGAGGACCGCTCGCCAGAACGGCGTCACCGCGGCCGTCACCGGCGCCCCGGGGACGACGAGCAGGTTCTGGACGACCGTCGGATCGGCGGACAGGCCCTGGTCCCGGGCGACCGCCGAGATCTGCCGAGCGAGCGCGACGTCCCGCCGGCTCATGCCGTAGTAGTCGTCGGTGATCGTGATCAGGCGAATCGTCACGCCCTCGAAGCGGACGTCCACGTCGGGCCGATGGGCCTCGATCCCGTCGAGGCGGCCGAGCGCGTCGATGAACCGGATCGAGGCCTCGAACGATGCCGTCCGAAAGAATCCGTAGGCGCCGTCGCCGAGCACGGGCCAGTCCTCGAGCCCGGCCGATTCGCGAAATTCCCGCGCGGTGATGCCGTCGTCCATGGCGGAACGGTACCGGTTTCGACGACCCGCGACCCGCCCCTAGCGGATCCCCGTGTCGAACTCGAGGTCGACGCGATTGATGGAGCTCGGTGCCGGCAGCGTGATGGAAACCGGCGTCGGCGTGCCGGGCAGGCCATCCACCGGCAATACCTTGACGATCACGGCGCCGGTCTGTCCGACGAAGAGGGCGTACGTCCCGGTTGGCCCGGTGGTCGTCCGACCCAGTTCCTGGCCCGCCGCGTCGGTCACCACGATCACCGCGCCGGCCACCGGACGAGGCGCGCACGACGGGTCGGGCGACGCCGTCTCGACAGCACACACCGGCCCCGCGGTGACGGTGCCCACGACCTGCGGCGGTCCACCAGCAATGGAGACGACCGGCGCTCCTGTCGAACTCCCCAGCTGAATGGTGATTGGGCCAAAGACACCCTGGGCGAGGACGAAGAGGAGCCCGAGCGCCACGATGGCGCCGAGCGCGATCGACCCGGCGATGGCGCGTCGCGAGGTGCGGGCGCCGGCTCTGCTCGATCTACGGGACATGCAGCAATGATGCGCGCTGCCGGCAGCCGCACGGCGAGCGCCGGGCCGTCGGCGACTGAACCTTGTCAGCTCGCGGGCGGATCTCCGGCACCGGGCGCCGAATCGGCGGTCGAAGCCGTATCGGAGGCCGGAGCGGCGTCGACGGCCGGAGCATCCGCCGGGGCCGGGGCATCCGCCGGCGAATCGGCGCTCGCGTTCGAGCGGCGCAGGTCGGCGGCGATGTCGCGGCCTTTCGCCGCCACCTTCCCGCCGAGGCTCTCCGTTGCTTCGGCGGCGCGATGGGCGGCCGGCCCGGCGGCCTCGCCGGCCTTCGCCACGAGCTCCGACGCCCGGGCGGCGGCGTCGCGGACGACCGGCGTCGCCTTGTCGACGAAGACCGTGACGCGCTCGCTGATGTCCTCGGCCAGGGCCGAGATCGTTGCACCGAGATCGCGTCCGGCGGGCTCTTCGCCCGGCGCACCCGG
>DATBPR010000597.1:0-3335 GCA_036561285.1 Candidatus Limnocylindrales bacterium
CACCTCGCCGGCCGCGGGCGTCTGCTCGACGTGGACACCGGTCGTGTTGAATGTCTGGCTCGCCTGGACCGGCACGTCCAGGCGAACCGCCGGGACGACGCCCGTTGCCGGGTCGGCGGTCGTCACCGTCGGGTCTGCGGAGACGGTCAGCTCGACGGAGATCGGCTCGGCACGTGGCGTGATCGCGATCGACGCCGACGGGAGGAACAGCCAGCCTGCGACCGCCAGGACGACGATCGCGAGGCCGGCGACGGCGAGGCCGAGCAGGACGGGCGCCCGGGGACCACGACGAACGTCGTCACGTTCGTCCTCGATGGCCCTGGATGGCGAGCCCCCCGAGCGCGGGCGCACGACGGGCGCCATCGGAGGCGGGGCGGTCACGGGGGCCGGCGCGGGGCGAGGGGCCGCGACCGCGGCCGCGGCGGCGAGCGGGACCTCCATCCGGGCGGTGTCGTCGGATGGGCCAGCATCGGAACGTGGCTCGGCGCGAGGCGGGGTGGCGGCTCGCCCGGTTGCGGCTGCCAGCCCCGCCGCCGCGGCTGTCGCCTCCGCGAGGCGCGCGGGGTCCTCGCCCGGTTCGGGAGTGGCCGCCGCGGACGGCCCGACAGCCGCGATCGTCTCGCTCGCCGCCAGGGTCCCGGCCGCAGCGCCTGCCCGGGCCGCGCCGCCCGGCCCCCCGGACGCCTCCATCGCGTCCTCGTACTCGTTGACGCTGGCGAAGGCCGGCAGGCCGGCCGAGGCCGCGAGGGCCCGCGATGCCGCATCCCCCGAGACGATCGACAGCCGGCGGTTGCTGACGATCGCCTCGCGGGAGAGGAGGCGGAAGTTCATCCGCGAGGTCGCGATCCGCGAGCCGTAGGGGACGACGAGCGCGACGCGGGTCGCGGTCGAGGAGCGGATCCTCGCCGCCGCCGACGTGATCTCGTCGTCGACGTCGAGATAGACGATTCCCGCTGCCATCCGGGCGAAGCCTACCCCGCTAGACCTTCATCGCGCGAAGCACCCGGCGCAGCGCCGCGTCGAGCGGGTCCTCGGTCGACTGGAGCTCGATCGCCTGGTAGGCGAGCCCGAGCGGGGTCACGTCCTGCTGGTCGACGAGGAGGTCCGTGGCGTCGGTGATCGTCTCGATCTGGTCCGGCGCCATCACGACGACCTCCGGCGGCCGGGCGAACGACAGCCGCTTCCAGAACCGTTCGGCGCGCAGGGCCTCGACGATCTCCGGCAGCCGCGAGCCGCCGCCGCAGAGGTAGATCCGGCCCGGCAGCAGGTCGCCGCCGCCGAGCTCCTCCATCACGAGCTACACGCCGGCCGCCCAGACCTCGACGTCCTCGCCGACGATCCGGGCGATCTCCTCGCGCCGGTCCACGGCGAGGCCGCGGGCGTAGTCGACCTTCATCGCCTCGGCCCGCGGGAACGGCAGCTCGAGCCGGTCGGCGAGGCTCTTCGTGAACGCCCGGCCGCCGAGGGCGAACATCCGTGTGCCCTCGATCCCGCCCTGGCGGACGAGCGCGACGTCCGTCGTGCCGCCGCCGACGTCGACGAAGAGGGCGCCGACCTGACGGATCTGGTCCGACCCCAGGACGCGGGCGACCGCGTACGGCTCCGCGACGATCTCGATCAGCTCGAGGTCGAGCTGCGAGGCGACGGTCTGGAGCGCGCCGAGATGGACCAGCGGCGCGAACGCGTTGAAGATCCCGATCTTCACGTGGCGGCCCTGGAAGCCGACGGGGTTCGTCAGCGCGTATCCGTCGATCGAGGCCCCGACGATCGCCGCGTGGACGAGGCGGACGTCGACGTTCGGCAGGCCGGTCTCCCAGGTGATCGACCGCTCGGCCTCGCGCAGGGCGTCCCGCTGGACCACGTCGATGAGGCGCTGGAGCTCCTGCTCGGTGATCGGCTGGTCCGGGCGCTTCCGCTCCTGGCTGCTCGTCGTCGTGAAGCCCTTCACGAGCTCGCCGGCGATCCCGATCACGACCTGGCTCGGCCGGAAGCCGGCCATCTCCTCGGCCTCCTGGAGGGCGACCGAGCAGTTGTCGACGACGGCGGCGATGTCGGCGACCGTGCCGGAAGACATGTGGCTCAGGCCCTGCCGCTTCCGGCCGACGCCACGGACCGTGCCGTGGCCGTCCTCGCCGATCTCGAAGACGAGGGCCTTCGCGAACTCCGTCCCGATGTCGAGCGCGGTGCACGCTGCGAGCCCGTCGCCCTCGTCGCGCTGCAGGATGCGGCGGAGGAAGGCCATTCAGCCCGCCCCGGTCACGGCCCTGCGGATCGCCTCCATCGCCGCGGGAAGCCCGTCCCCGCGGGTCCCCTTGCCCTGGGCCATCTCTGGCCGGCCGCCGCCGCGGCCGTCGATGGCGGGCATCGCGGCCCGGACCAGATCGCCCGCCGAAAGCCCGTTCCCGACGAGGTCGTCGCTCACGGTCACGAACAGCTGCGGCTCATCGCCTTCCAACCCGAGCGCGATCACGCCCGATCCGAAGGCCCCACGGACGTCCTTGGCCACGCCTTTCATCTCGTCGATCGTCGCGAACGGGCCGGCGTAGGCGACCAGCGACCGGCCCGGCGCGACCTCCTCGGCGCGTCCGGCGAGCTCGCCCGGCTTCGGAACGCCGGCGCCGGCCCCGGCCTTCAGCCGCCGGCGCGTCTCGCGCAGCTCGGCCTGGAGCGCACGGATCCGATCCGGGAGCTGGTCCGAAGTCTGGGCGCCGGCCACCTCGGCGGCGGCCGCGAGCGCGTCGGTGCGACCCCGCAGGTACGCGTCCGCGCCCGCGCCGGTGAGCGCCTCGATGCGGCGCATCCCGCTGCCGATGCTCCGCTCCCCGGTGATCACGAAGCTCCCGACCTGTCCCGACGCGCGGCAGTGCGTGCCACCGCAGAGCTCATGGCTGTAGCCCTCGACGCGGATGGTGCGAACGATGTCGCCGTACTTCTCGTCGAAGAACGCGTCGGCGCCGGCGTCGATCGCCTCCCGCATGGACAGGAAGCTCGGGGTCACGGTCCGGTCCTCGCGAACGATCCGGCGGACCTCGTCCTCGATCGACCGGATCTCCTCGGTCGTGAGGGACCGGTCGAACGGGAAGTCGAAGCGGAGGGCGTCCGGCGTGACGAGCGAGCCGGCCTGGCGGGCCCTCTCGCCGACGACGTTGCGGAGCGCCCGGTGGAGCAGATGGGTGCCGGTGTGGTTGCGCATCGTGTGGGCCCGTCGATCGGCGTCAACGACCGCGTCGACCGTCTCGCCGACGCGCAGCCGCCCGTGGAGCGTCCCGCGCAGGACGATCAGCCCGCCGACGGGCTTCTGCGTGTCCTCGACGGCGAACAACGACGACCCGCCG
>DATBPR010000598.1:0-1789 GCA_036561285.1 Candidatus Limnocylindrales bacterium
ACGACCCCGTTGGAGGCCGCACCATGATCGACACGACCGTCGAGCTGCCCGATGCCCCGCCGATCCCGGGCCTCCGGTTCCGGCTCTTCGACCCGGCGTCTGACTATCCGGCGTTCGTCGACCTGATCCGCGAGGCGAATCTCGCCGATGGCATGGACTGGATCCCGACCGTCGAGGCCCTCCGGTCCGATCACGAGCACCACGCGGAGTTCGACCCGCGGCGCGATGTCGTGCTCGCGGAGGTCGACGGCCGGCTCGTCGCCGCGGCGACGACCGACGTCCGGACCCGGGACGGCGTCGGCAACCACCACCTGGAGGGGTGGGTCCGGCCCGCCTGGCGGCGGTGCGGGCTCGGGCGTGCGCTGCTGGGCTGGACCGAGGCACGGGCCGCTGCCGTGGCCCGCGTCGACGGGCGGCCGCCGGAGCGGATCCTGTCCAGCTGGCCGGACGATGGGCAGGCCGGCGCGCTCGCCCTGTACGAGAGCGCCGGCTACCTGGTCGTCCGGTACGGCTTCATGATGGTCCGCGACCTGGCGGAGCCGATCCCGGACCGGCCGATGCCGGATGGCCTCGAGGTCCGGCCGGTCGTCGAGGCCGACCACCGCCGGATCTGGGACGCCGATGCGGAAGCGTTCCGCGATCACTGGAACCCGGCCGAGCGGACCGACGCGGACTTCGTCGCCTGGTACGCGAGCCCCGACGTCGACACCACCCTCTGGCAGGTCGCCTGGGACGGCGACGAGGTCGCCGGCTCGATCTTCACCGGCATCTACCCGGCCGAGAACGAGGCGCTCGGCGTTGCCCGCGGCTGGCTCGACCACATCAGCGTTCGCCGGCCGTGGCGCCGCCGCGGGCTGGCGTCCGCGCTGATCGCGCGGTCCTTCCTGGTGCTCCGGGAGCGAGGGATGACGGAAGCCGCCCTCGGCGTCGACGCCGAGAACCTGTCGGGGGCGCTCCGGGTCTACGAGTCGATGGGCTTCCGCCGCAGCCGGACGTCGCGGTCGTATCGAAAGGAGTTCACCGCCGGCTGAGGCCGATCGGGTGGCGCAGGAACGCACCATCCGGGACCATCGGACCAACCGCGCCGTGCACGCGGCCGGACACGATGCGGCCATGCATCCGCGACGCTCGCTGGGGCTCGCCGTCGGCGCGGCCGTCCTGGCCGCCACGGTTGGGTTCGGGCCGACGGCATCGGCCACGCCCAACATCACGCGATATCCGTACCGGACGCCGTGTCCCCTGCCCTTCCCGTCGACGAATGTCTGGAACAAGCGGGTCGACACCCTGCCGGTCCGGACCGATTCGGCGACCCTGATCGCGTCGATGGGGGTCTCGAAGACCCTCCATCCGGACTTCGGCTCGTTCGCCGGCTACGGGATCCCGGTCAATCTCGTGTCCGCCTCGACGCCGCGCTCGACGGTCGGCTTCCAGTGGCCGGCCGAGTCGGACCAGGTCGGCTACCCGATCCCCGCCTCGCCCCTGATCGAGGGCGCCGGGGCGCCGGGTGACCGCCACCTCCTCATGGTCGACAAGGGCGGCTGCAGGCTGTGGGAGCTGTTCGCGGCGGGCTCGTCGGGCGGGCACTGGTCGGCCGGCTCCGGGGCGACGTGGGACCTGCGCTCGAACGCGCTCCGCCCCGACGGCTGGACGTCCGCCGACGCCGCGGGCCTGCCGATCTACCCGGGGCTCGCGCGGTACGACGAGGTCGCCGCAGGCACGATCGCTCACGCGCTCCGGTTCACGGTGCCGACGACGCGGTCCGCCCACATCTATCCGGCCCGCCACGATG
>DATBPR010000599.1:0-5320 GCA_036561285.1 Candidatus Limnocylindrales bacterium
CATCCGGGTGAACGCGATCAGCGCCGGGCCGGTCCGGACGCTGGCAGCGGCAGGCATCGGCGGCTTCAAGAAGATGTACGGCGAGTTCGCCGACATCGCGCCGCTCCGTTCGAACATCACGATCGAGGACGTCGGGCGGACCGCGGTCTATCTCGCGTCCGACCTGTCGTCCGCAGTCACCGGCGAGGTGATCTACGTCGACGGCGGGTTCAGCGTGCTCGGGGTTCCGACCGAGGGCTGAGCCCAGGGAGCGTCAGCTCGCGCCGGTGAAGTCCTTCGCCATCGCGGCGTGGTAGACCTTCGGCCGGTCGGCGATCAGGTCGCCGTCGTTGCCGCCCGAGCCGTCGTCGACCTCGATCCAGGTCGCATGCGTGCGATTGACGAGGATCGTCTCGGCCGTCTCCTCCGCGGTCTCCCCACCGAAGTCGTAGGTGATCGTCGCGTCGGTCAGCGGGACGAGCACGTCGCGGCCGGCGAGGACCACCGTCGGATCCGTGGACTGCAGGTCGACGGAGGTGCCGGCCGGAATGTGGAGCGAGCCGGCGATGATGTAGCGCACGACGCCGAGCCGGACGGGGCGGGCCTCGGTCCGGCGGCGGCGGCCCTCGAGCCCGCGCCGGCCCGACGCCACGACGGCGACGATCGAGCCGACCGCGATGATCGAATCGACGATGCGGGGCGCCGATCCCTCGAGCAGATCCTGGACCTCGGCGCCGCGGATCACGATCCGGGGGACCGAGTTGAGCATGTCGGTCAGGCGGTCGTCGGCCAGGGGGATGAAGCCGCGAATGCGGCGGTCGGCCGTGAAGAGGACGATCTCGACGGGCATCGTGGGCGCGATGATGGCTCGCCGCGCCGTCGAAGCCAACGACCCGTTGGTCCCTGCCGGACCGGGACCGTATCGGCCAGGGTTCTCTAGTCGACCGATCGCACCTGGTAGACGCCGAGCCGCAGCGACGCGAGCCCGGTGATCACGACGATCGCCACGGCGGCGTACAAGAAGCCCTGGCTCCCGACGACCGACAACAGCGTGTCCGGCGGCGCGAGCGCCGCGACGATCCCGCGCACGTACTCGCGCACGCTCAGCAGCTGGGTGCCCGGGAGCGCCCCGGCGAGCAGGCCTTCCCAGACGAGCGCGTACGCCAGCCCGATGATCAGGCCGCGGCTCGTCGCCGCGCTCAGGGCGAGGAAGATCGAGACGTAGAGGAACGAGCCGATCGCGACCCCGACCGCGAAGGCCGTCGTGATCTGGAGCTCGTGCTGGCCCAGCCCCCCGATGAGCGCGCCCGACAGGATCGTCGAGACGACCAGGAGGCCGGCGGTCAGGCCGCCCGCCACGACCAGCTTCGGCAGGATGATCGTCCAGCGCGGGATCGGCTTCGTGAGGATATGGACCGCCGTTCCGTCGTCCAGCTCCGCGCCGAGCGCCGCCGTGCCGAAGACGAGCGCGACGAGCGGCATCACGCTCGAGACGAGCAGGCCCTCGAGGGACGGCTCGAGGCGGTTCGGGCGCGGGCCGGCGTTGCCGATGCGGAGGAACGCCCCGAGGATCACCGGCGCCCCGGCGACGAGGAGCATCAGCAGCGTCCGCCGGCGCCCGACGAGGCCGCGGGCCGTCACGGTGCCGATCGCGAGCATCACCGAGAGCCGGCTCATCGGCGGCTCACCAGGTACTCGAAGACGCTCTCGAGCGAGTCGTCCGTCGGGGAGACCTCGAAGAGCCGGACGCCGGCGTCGCGTGCGACCCGCGCGACGCTCCTGGTGAACCCCGCGAACTCCGATACGCGGATCGTCAGCCGCTCGTCGCGGAGCTCCGCCCCGAACACCGCCGGCTCGGCGAGGAACGCCGAGGCGAGGGCGCGATCGTCGGACGAGCGGACGAGGAACGTGTGCGGCCGGTCGGTCATCAGCCGGCGGATCTCGCGGTAGTCGCCGGACGCCGCGAGCCGGCCGGCATGGATGACGAGGATCCCGTCGGCGAGGCGCTCGACCTCCTCGAGGATGTGCGAGCTGAAGAGGATCGTCCGGCCCGCGGCCGCCATCGACCGGAGCAGGTCCATCATGTGCAGCCGCTGCCGCGGATCCATCCCGTTGAAGGGCTCGTCGAGCAGCAGGATCGGCGGCTGGTGGACGAGCGCCGCCGCGATCTTCACCCGCTGGCGCATCCCCTTCGAGTACGTCCCGACGGTCCGATCGGCGACCGGGGTGAGCTCGACCGTCGCGATCGCCACGCGGGCGGCGGCCGCCGGATCGGGCAGCCCGTGGAGGCGCGCGGCGAGCTCGACGAACTGGCGACCGGTCAGGAACGGCTGAACGGCCTCGCGCTCGGGCACGAGCCCGATCCGGCGGTAGATCGCCGGGTCGCGCCAGGCCGGCCGGCCCTCGATCAGGACGCGACCCGCCGAGGGCTCGAGCAGCCCGGACAGCAGGTGCAGCAGCGTCGACTTCCCGGCCCCGTTCGGCCCGAGCAGGCCGGTGATCCCCGACCCGATCGCGAAGCTGATGTCGTTCACCGCCACGACGTTGCCGAACCAGCGTGAGACCGCGTCGAGCACGATCGGCTGATCGCTCGTCGCGAGCCCGGCGGCCGCGACGCCGGCGCCGGTCGCGGGCGCAGTCGGTACCGTCACGGGCTCGGTCATGTCGTGATCCGCACGAAGCGCCGGATCGTCATGAGGACGGCGACGAGCGTCACGAGGATCGCGCTGAGGAGGAACGTCCAGATCGGGAGGTCGAAGAAGAACAGCGTCTCGGGGAGACCCGTCCCGAAGAACAGCGCGCTCGTCCCGTCGAGGATCGTGCCCGGACTGAGGAGGACGAGGATGATCCCGAGAGCCCCGGATCCCTGGGCGATGACCGCGTTGGCGATGACCCCGGGCAGGACGAAGAGGGCGATGATCCCGGCCGTGGCGTAGGCGCGTCTCGGGGTGAACGCGGAGACGGCCATCGCCACGCTGCCGAAGAGCGCGGTGATCACGATCGCCTGGGCGAGGACGGCCGGGAGCTTCGGCAGGTCGTCGCCGATGGCGGTGACGACGTCGGTCGCGAGCAGGACCCGCCCGAAGAACAGGATCGTGACGGGCAGGAGCAGAAGCAGGAGCAGGGCGAGGGCGAAGCCGGAGATCCGGGCGACCGCGTAATCCGACCGGCGGAGGGCCCGGGCGAAGTACAGCGCGAGCACGCCGTGGCGCTGGTCGCGGGACAGGAGCTCCGGCGCCTGGGCGGCGCAGAACAGGGCGATGATCGCGTCGATCGAGCGGTAGTACGTGTCGTAGCCGATCGGCGTGGCGGCCTCGAGCTGCTCGCGGGCGCCGAGCCGGGTGGCCAGCGTCAGCACGCCGAGGACGACGACGGCCGGCAGGGTCGCGAGCGCGCCGAGCACCACCGGAGCGATCTTCGCCCGGCCGCCGTGGCCGATGCCATAGGCGGTCCGGAAGCTGTCGATCGTGAGCGAACGAACCGCGAATGCCCGACCGAGCCGCGGGCCCTCGTACCGGCGATAGCCGAGGTCGTAGATGCTGCCGCCGCGGCCGCTGGCGGTCACGGCCGTCGGCAGCGGGGTCGGACCGGCCGCGTCCGTCATCCCTCGACCTCGCCGGAGCCAGGTGCCGCGGCGGGCTCGGCCCCGGGGGCTGGCTCGGCCGCGGCGGCGGGCCCGGCCGCGGCAGCGACCGCGACCGGTGCGAGTCGTGCCGGTGTGCCGCCGTTCGCGGGCTGGCCGTCCGGTCCGTCCCGGAAGAGGTCTTCGAGACGGTGCCGGCGCTGCTCCAGGCGGACGAGGGGCAGCCCGAGCTCCGCGATCGTGTCGCGGACTAGGTCGTACGGCCGCTCGTCGACGAGGTCGATCAGCACGGCCGATCCGTCGACGATCGCGTGGAGCCCGGCCGCCGTGAGGCGCTCGGCCAGCCGCTCCTGGCCGTCCTCGACCTCGACGGCCAGCGTGCCCGTCCGCTCCGTGAACGAGCCGAGCGGCGCCGACCGCAGCAGCTTCCCGCCCTCGATCGCGACGAGGTAGTCGCAGACCCGCTCGATCTCCCCGAGGAGGTGCGAGGCGACGATCACCGCGATCCCGAACTCCGTGCCGATCCGGTGGATCAGCTCGAGCATCTCGTCGCGTCCGGCCGGATCGAGGCCATTGGTCGGCTCGTCGAGGAAGAGCAGGCGCGGGTCGTGGACGAGCGCCTGGGCGAGCTTCACCCGCTGGCGCATCCCGGTCGAGTAACCGCCGATCGCGCGGTAGCGCTCCTCGTACAGCCCGACGTGGCGGAGGACCTCGGCCGTGCGCTCGCGGGCGGCCGTCCCGGGCAGGCCGGAGATCCGGGCGAGATGCGAGACGACATCCGTCGCCGACATGTCCGGCGGCAGGCAGTCGTGCTCGGGCATGTATCCGACCAGCTGGCGGATCTCGACGCCCTTGCGGACGACGTCGAGCCCGAAGACGGCCGCCGATCCGCTGGTCGGGTCGAGGAGGCCGAGGAGGATCTTGATCAGCGTGCTCTTGCCGGCGCCGTTCGAGCCGACGAGGCCGACGATCCCCGGCTGGATCTCGACCGTCAGTCCGTCGAGCGCGGTCACGGCCGAGCCGTAGCGCTTGGTCAGGGCGGTCGTGGCGACCAGGGCAGGCGTCGCGACGAGAGTCACACGGGACAGGGTATCGGGCGCGGCGCGTCCGGCGTTGCGGTCAGGCCACGGAACGTCGGGTCGGATGACCCGCCGCGCGCGTGGCTCAACCGGGCTCGAGGACCACCGGGTCCACCGCGTCGCCCCATTGGTGGTCGCGGGCTGCGCGATAGGCCGGACCGTCGCGGCGGCTGCGGACGACCGTCTCGATCCGGCCGTCGAGGCAGACACGGAGCTCGACGACGCCCGGCCGGTGACGCGGCCGGCCGAGGACGACGCGCGGCCGGGGATCGGCGACGACCGACGGGCGCGCGGCGACGACGTACGAGAACGGCTCGTCCTCCCACGACCGGGCCGCGCGCTTCGTCGATCGATGCAGAGGGCTGCGGTCGAGCCGGGCGAGGAAGTGGCACCAGGTCGTCGTCGAGATGGCGATCGGACAGGCGGCCTCGACCGGGCACGGCGCGACGATCCGGGCGCCCCCGGCGATGAGCCGATCCCGGGCCTCGAGGATCCGCCCGAACCCGGCGCGGCTGCCCGGCTCGACGAGGACGAGGATCCCGCGCGTCGCCGCCCAGGCCCGGTCGACAAGCCGTGCCCGCGCATCCTCATCCAGCTCGCCGAGGAGATACCCCGCGGCGACGACATCGGCGGCATCCAGCCGGCTCGCGGCGACGTCGCCCAGCCGCCAGGTCCAGTC
>DATBPR010000600.1:0-3337 GCA_036561285.1 Candidatus Limnocylindrales bacterium
GCCGGTCGACCTCCCCCGCCGTGTTGTAGTGGGTCAGGCCGATCCGGACGACCCCGCCCCGCTCGAGCAGGCCGAGCCGCTCGATCAGACCCGTCGCGTAGAAGTCGCCGTCCCAGACCGCGATCCCCTCGGCACCGAGGGCCTCGGCGACGGCTCGCGGCGCGACCCCATCGAGGCGCAGCGCGGCGGTCGGCGTCCGCTCGTCGAACCGGGCGCGGTCGGTGATGCCGTAGAGGGTCAGGCCCGGGACCGCTTCGAGACCGTCCACGAGCCGCCGGTACAGGTCCATCTCGTAGTGCCTGATCGCCGTCATCCCGGCGACGACCCGCTCGCGCCGTGACGCATCCGGCGCGGCGTCGCCGTACGCGGCGCCGACCCCGGCGATGTACTCGACCGCGGCGGTCACGCCGTTGAGCCCCTCGAAATTGCCCGTGCCCGTCTCGAACCGATCCTCGGCCGGGCGGAGCTTGTAGGCCGGGATCCGGTCGAGCAGCTCGCCGCGGCCGTACAGGACCCCGGCGTGCGGGCCGAAGAACTTGTAGGTCGAGCAGGCGAGGAAGTCGGTTCCCACAGCGCGGACGTCGAGCGGCAGGTGCGGCGCAGCGTGGACCGCGTCCAGGTACGTCCAGGCGCCGGCCGCGTGGGCCCGCCGGACGATCTCCGCGACCGGGTTGATCGTCCCGACCGCGTTCGACGCCCAGCCGACCGCCACGAGCTTCGTCCGCGGCCCGAGGGCCGCGTCCAGCGAGTCGAGGTCGAGCGTCGCGTCGGCGTCGTGGATGTCGACCGTCCGGACGACGAGTCCGCGATCCGCGGCGATCGCCTTCCACGGCCCGACATTGCCCTCGTGGTCCAGGATCGTCACGACGATCTCGTCGCCGGGCTGCATCGTCGCGGCGATCGAGCGGCTGACGTGGAACGTCAGCGACGTCATGTTCGCGCCGAACTTGATCTCCGAGGCATCCGCGGCGCCGAGAAGATCGGCCATCGCCCGGTGGGCCTCGTCGACGGAGGCGTCGCTCCGGCGGCTGGTCAGGAAGCCACCGTCGTGGTTCGCGTTCGACGTCCGGTAGTAGGCCCCGATCGCCTCGATGACCGACTCCGGGACCTGGGTCCCGCCGGGGCCGTCGAACAGGGCGATCGGCCGGCCGTCCTGCTCGATCGCGAGGGCCGGGAAACGGCGGCGGAGCGCCTCGACGTCGAAGGTGGTCATCGGGTCCTCGGTGTTGCTGGTGAAGGACCGATCCTAGCCCGCGACAGATCGTTGAGTTGTCAACGATCTCCCGGAACGGTAGGATTTCGGGCATGCCCGCCACGGTTGATCACGCCTCCGTCAGCCCGGACTCCCGGCGTCCGGCCGCATCGGCGATGGCGGATCCGCCCGGCATCGCCGCCTGGCGGCGCTTCCTCGAGGCCCACGCCCGGGTCACCCGCCGCCTCGACGACGAGCTCCAGGCTGCCCACGGCCTGTCCCTTGCCGAGTACGACGCGCTCCTCCAGATCGCGACGACCCCGGGTCGGCGGGTCCGGATGAACGTCCTCGCCGAGCGGGTGCTCCTGTCGCGGAGCGGCATCACCCGCCTCGTCGACCGCCTCGAGGCCCAGGGCTGCGTCGAGCGGATCGCCTGCGAGACCGACGCCCGGGGCCAGGAAGCGCTCCTCACCGGCGCCGGCCTCGATCGGCTGCGCGAGGCCAGCGCGACCCACCTCGACGGCATCCGCCGATCCTTCCTCGACCGGCTCGAGCCGGCGGACCTCGCCGCCCTCGAAGCCGCCCTCGGCAAGGTCGCCGCGCCGCTGGGTCCGGACCCGCGGCCCGTCCACGAGGGATGCCCGCCCGCCGAGGCCTGACCGGGCGATGGCGCCGGCCGGTGGCGTGAGCGCCAACCCGGGGCGGCTCCGGACCGGCACGAGTGGCTTCGCCTACCCCGCCTGGTCGCCGCGCTTCTACCCGGCCGGGCTCCGATCCCCGGATCTGCTCCGCCATTACGCCTCGCGCCTCGGCACGGTCGAGCTGAACAACACCTTTTATCGGACGCCGTCGGCCGCCGCGATCGACGGCTGGCTCGCCGCGACCCCGGAGGACTTCCGGTTCGCGGTCAAGGCCCAGAAGGGCGGCTCCTGGCGGGCGATCCGGATGGATCCGGTCGAGAGCGTCCCATGGCTGACGACGCCGCTTCGGCAGTTCGGCGACCGCCTCGGGACCGTGCTCTTCCGGGTGCCCGAGGGCGTCCCCCGTGACGACGCGCGTCTCGCGGCGCTCCTCGCGGAGTGGCCGCGGGACCTGCCCCTGGCGATGGAGTTCCAGGAGGAGTCGTGGCACGTCGACGAGACGTTCGTGGCGCTCGCCGGCGCCGGCGCGGCCCTGGTGACCACGGATCTCGACGACCTCGACGAGCCACCCACCATCCGCCGGACGGGCTCGCTCCTCTACCTGCGCCTGCGGCGGACCGACTACGACACCGGGGAGCTGCGGCGCTGGCTCGACCGGCTCGAGCCGTTCCTGTCGGACGGGGTCGACGCGCTCGTCTACTTCCGACACGACGAGGTCGGGCGGGGCGCCGAGCTCGCGCTGGAGCTGGCGGCCCTGGCGTCCGACGCGGGTCTGGCCTGACGGATCGCGGCAGGCGGAGCCTCAGGAGCGGCCGCGGGAGCCCTCGGCCGGCCCGAAGGCCACGAAGAGCAGCAGATCCTCGGTGATGTCATGGAACGTGTGCGGCACGCCGGTCGCGACGAAGATCGTCGAGCCCGGACCGACGGGCCGGTCGTCGTCTCCGACCGAGATCCGGCCGCGGCCCGAGATCAGGTAGTAGACCTCATCCTCCGTGTGCGGCTGCTGGAGGTCCGGCTCGCCGGCCTTCAGGACGTACAGCCCGACCGACAGGTCCGGGACCGTGATGAACTCGAGGTAGGGCCGCCCGGAAGCGTCCTGCCGCGCGACGAGATCGGAAAGCTCGAACGCATCCATGCGGCCGAGGATAGCCAGCGAACGCTCCGCCGGAGGCCCCGTCCCGGCCGCCGGGGAACCTCGACCGCCCGGCGCTCGTAGGATTCGGCGATGCCGGCCTCGTCGACGCCGCGACCTCACCGCCGCCTGCCGGCCGCCGCGGCGCTCGCGCTCGTGGTCGTCCTCGCCGGCTGTGGATCGACCGGCGCATCCGGCTCCGCCGGGTCGCCGCCGGCCGGACCGTCCGCGACCGCCGCGGTCGCGCCGTCCCCGGCGGCCCCATCATCCGGCCCGAAGTCCGCCTCGGCGGTGGCCACCGCGCCGTTCGACCCGGCCGGCCTGCGCGTCACGTTGGAGAGCGTGGCCACCGGCCTCGACGCCCCGCTCGCG
>DATBPR010000601.1:0-3912 GCA_036561285.1 Candidatus Limnocylindrales bacterium
GCGGAGGTCGACGCGTCGTGGACCGCGCCGCGGACCGGGATCCGCCCCGGGAAGAAGCAGCGGATGACCCGCCGGATGAGCGACCCCGAGATCGCGGCCACCGTCGACGTCCTGCGCCGCGTGCCCGCCGCGATCTCCGCCTGGAGCGAGGGCGCGGCCGCGATGGAGCTCCTCGACGTGATGACCGTCGCCGAGCCGATTCGCCGCCTGACGCCGATCGGTGACGGGCGCTGGTGGCTGGGCCCGGAGGACCTGCCGAGCCCGTTCTGGGACGCGATCCAGCCCGGCTCGGTCGACGCGATCTACCTGATCTGGCCGAGCGACGGCGCGATGCCGCTCTGCGGCTGGGGCTGCACGGTCGGGCCGGGGCCCGGGACGAAGGGCGCGGGGTTCTCGTCGATCATCAGCGACGGCTGGGCGGGATATCCCGGCCGGCTGCACCCGGAGGAAGGGTTCGTCCACGAGTGGCTCCACCAGGTCGAATCCGTGCTGCGCGGTCGTGGCGTGGGCGCGGACGTCCTGCCGGGGCTGCATGACGTCGACGGCCGGACGTCGTGCCGGTCGGTCGGCCTCGCACCCTTCGGGCGGACGTATCCCGAGCACCACCAGGTCACCGACACGTGGCAGCCCTGGTATCGCGACCTGATGACCGGAACGGTCCGGGGGCGCGACGGCGCGGAGCCGCCGTGTCTCGGGCTGCGACCGGAGCACTGGGCACAGGCGCGGAGCTGACCCGCGGCGTTCGCCGGGACCTGCCGGGTCGCGCCGGCCAGGACCGGCCAACCGCGAAGCGGCAGCTCAGCCCTGGTCCGGCTCTCCCCGCGACCGGTAGACCTCCGCGCGCGCTCCGACGTCGACGCCGGCCCCCAGCCTGGCACGGACGCCGGAGCGCGCGGGAGTGGGTGAGAACGTCGGAAGGACCTGGCTCGGATCGAGCGGCACGACCGCCCGGATCCGGGTCCCCATGCCCGGAAGCGAATCGATGGTGAGGTGGCCGCCGAGCACGTCGACCCGGTCGGCGAGGTTCATCAGGCCCGCCCCGGCGATCACGCGGCCCGGGTCGAACCCGGCGCCCGAATCGTCGACGGAGAACACGACCTGGTGCGGCTCGCCGACGAGCCGGACCCAGACGGCAGCAGACGATCCGCCGTGCTTGACCGCGTTCTGGAGGGCCTCGAGGCAGCCGAAGTAGACGGCCCGCTCGAGCTTCGGCTCATAGCGGCCGAACCCGACGGATTCGATCGTGACCTGGCGCGGCGTGTGGTCCGCGACGGCACGCAGCGAGTCGACCACGCCGTCGCGCAGGAGCAGCTGCGGGCTGCTGTCGCGCGTGACGTCGCGGATCTCGGCGAGCGCGGCGTCCAGCTCCTGCCCGATCCGCTCGACCGCCTCGCGATCCTCGGGCGCCTCTGCGGCCTGGGCCAGCAGCCCCAGATGGATCCGCGTGCTGACGAGCCGTTGCTGGGCGCTGTCATGGAGGTCGCGGTGGATCCGCTGCCGCTCGGCGTCGACGGCGTCGAGCGCGCGGACGCGGGCGCGCCGCAGGTCCCGCTCGAGATGGCGGATCTCGATGCTGAACCAGACCGCGCCGGCGATGCTGATCGCGAACGGCAGCAGCTCGAGCGGGGTCCCCGCGAACATCACGAGCAGGGCGATCGGCATCGCGATGAAGGCGATGACCGCGACCAGCAGGAGGCGACGGAAGCCCGCGATCGAGCGGCGTACGGCGAGCAGGCTGCGCGGAACGACCTCGACGTGGCCTGAACCGGCCCGCCGGCTGTCGAGCATCCGTCCTCCAGGGTGCCCCATGGCCCGGGAGGGACGACGAACCGTCCGCGGTGAAGGCCGTCCCCCATGATCGACCGTGCCGTTCTGCGGAGCCGGCGCGGACCCGGATTCTCCGGAATGCCACAGGAACCGTCATCCCCCGGGTGAGACATTCACCCGGGTGATTTCAACGCTCGCGTCGCGGAAATCCGCGATCCGCCGTCAGTCGATCAGATGGAGCTCGCGAGCCCGGCTGATGGCAGCTGGAAGGCTGTGCACGTCGAGCTTCCGGTAGACCGACCGGAGCTGGGTGTGGATCGTGTTGAACGACACGAACAGACGCGACGCGGCCTGCCGCTTCGAGGCGCCGGTCGCGAGCACCTGGAGCACCTCGATCTCACGGCGGGACAGCCTGGCCGTTGACGGCACCACCGGCACCGGCGTGGCGGCATGGCGGAGGGCGGGGAGGTAGCCGGGGTCGCGTGAGGCGTCGATGATCGCGTCGGCCTCGCGCAGGAAGGCCGCCGCCTCCTCGGACCGGCCCAGCATGCGGCGGGCCTGGGCGAGCCCGATGAGCGCCTCCGCCACGAACAGCGGTTCCCCGATCGCCCGCGCGGAGGGCAAGGCCCCCGCAATCAGCTCGCCGCCCTCCGCCGCGTGACCGCGCCGGACCAGGATCGTTCCGAGCGTCGCCCGCGCATAGGCGCCGGTCGCGGTCGAGCCGAGCCCGCGCTCCTCGGCCAGGGAAACCGCCGTCCGTCCGAGCTGCTCGGCCCGGGCGGCCTCGCCCGTCTCCAGGCTGATCCGCGCCAGGAGCGTATTGGCCCCCACGGCGTCCATCCACATCTCGTTGGCGAGCGCCAGGTCCGCCCCGAGACGGAGCGGGCCGCGGGCCTCGTCGAAGGACCCCTTCCGGACCAGGCCGAACCCGAGGAGGACGTGAACCGTGACCCGCCACGGCGACTCCCGGGCGGCCTCGAGCTCGAACGCCCGCTCGGCGCAGGCGAGCATCCGGCCGGCGTCGTTGCCGGGGAAGGCCGCGCCGATCAGCGCCGCGCTCGCCTCGATGGAGCCCGTGCCGTCGGGCATCGGCTGAACGGCCGGCGCTCGCACCGCCGCGGCCAGGGCGGCATCGCCATCCGCGTGGCGGCCAAGGAAATGGCTGGTCCAGGCCCGGACCACGGCCAGCCGCTGGTCGGCCGCGACGGTCTCCGCGCCGATCGCGTCGAGCCAGCCGTCGACCGTGACGATCCGGCCCTCCTCGAGGACCTGGAGGTAGCTTGCGGCGATCCAGCGGGCGGCCTGCTCGGTGTCGCCGGCGGCGATCGCGTGGCGGACCGCTCGGTCCATGTCGCGACGGTCGGCGAACCAGTGCGCCGCGCGGCGGTGCAGCTCGGGGACCTGATCCGGGGCTCGGCGTCGCAGCTCGATCCGGAGCAGCTCCGCGAGCAGCCCGTGGTAGCGGTACCACTCGTCGGTGCGATCCAACGGCACGACGAGGCCGTTCGCCCGGGCCAGGTCGCGAAGCGTCCGGGCCGAGCCCGCGTCGTCCAGCACGGCATCGCACAGCGGCCCCGACAGCCGGTCGAGCACCGATGTGCGACGCAGGAAGGCGACCTCCTCGGCCATGAGCTCGGACAGCAGCGAGTCGGCCACGTAGTCCGATACGACGCGATCGTCGCCGCCGAACCGGGCGATCGCCGTGGCGGCGTCGGGCTGCTCGCGCAGCGACACCGCGGCCAGGTAGAGCCCGGCCGGCCAGCCCTCGGTGCGACGTACGAGCGTGTCGACGTCGGCCGCGGCGAGATCGGCACCGGCGAGCTCGAGGAGCGCGGCCGCCTCACCCCTCGTCATCACGAAGTCGCGCGTCGTCAGCTCGAGCACCTCGCGGTGCGCACGCAGGCGGCCCAGCGGCAGTGGCGGCTCGCACCGCGAGGCCAGGACCAGCCGGGCGCCCGGCGGAGGTTCCTCGACCAGGGCCGTGAGGACCGCGATCGCCTCGCGCGAGCGCAGGACCTGGACGTCGTCGAGGACGATGACGAACTCGCCGCCGCGAGCGATCAGCGGGTCCGTGGCTCGCGCCACGGAGTTGCGCAGGTGCTTGGCGTCGTCATCGGCGTGATGCAGCGCGACCCACGCGAAGGG